>JACJNV010000043.1 GCA_014695175.1 Microcoleus sp. FACHB-DQ6
CGGGAATTAATGCTTTGCGCCACTGTTTGAGTTGAGGGGCGAAGCTTTCTATGTTGCTGCTGTTGAGTGTATTTGCACCGAGTTGTACTGCACCTGGACTGCCGTGAGAGATGATGTGGATTGCTTCTATATTTTGTTCAATTGCTAACCTTTCGGTGATTTGCTCAATGCCATCGAGCGTTTCATCTAGGATAATTACTTCCGCATTTGGGGAAACGCCGTTAATTAAACTCTGGTAATCTTCAACATTTGAGTCGATAAAAACTAGAATTGAAACCAACTTTGGGTGTATCATTTGCATCCTATTTAATTTTAAATTTTTAGCGTTTTCCTTCAAATAGCATTTATTTATAGAATCACTAGCAATCAGATGCTAGTGATTCCATCAGTCCTTGCGATTGCTTCGCTTCGTTCGCAATGATATTGTTAGTCTTTATGCACTTACTACTATGTCATTACGAATAAGAAAGCAATTTTCTGTCGCGATTCAAGAAGCAATTGCAATCACCTTTATACCTTACCAAGGACTCCCAATCATTGTAAAGCCAGACCAATAATAAGGATGGGAGAGGTTTTCATTACCTAGTTTAGCTAATTCTGGTGGCAATTCTAACTCCTTATTTAAGTTTGACAAAATTAAACGGTCATTTTTAATGCGAACTTGACCTTTGAGCATGGCGATTTGAGCCTGCCGTAAGGCTTCGGCTTTAATAGGTGCGACTTTTAACTCATGGTAAAATTCAGCCATTAACCCTAAAGTACCTTCATCGCTGACGTACCAAAGACTCGCCAAAACTGACTTCACCCCCGCTTGCACAGCTAGCCCCGCAAAGCCTAATTCCACGCCCTCATCACCCACAGCAGTTTTACAAGCGCTCAACACCAATAGCTCAACTTTAGGCGGCTGATCCCACCCTAGTTCGCGCACGCGATCGAGTGTTAGCCTGCTGTCTGATAACTGAATGTAAGAATTGCTCGGTGCTCCCGGCTTAAATTCTCCGTGAGTGGCGAGGTGAATAATCCGATAGGGTCTGTCATTGCGCTGCGATTGAAGATTATTGAGAGTAAAGGTTTGATTAAGGAAAGATTCGCCTTTCCATTCTGAGGCAATAGCATTAAGTTCTGCAGGCACTGCTGGCAAGGGTTGGTTATTGGTAAATTGCGAGGCTCCCATTGCTAAAACTTCAGCATTTTTAACGCTTTCATAGTTAGTATCGGTCAAGTTGACACTGGGAATAAGTGCGATGCTGTATTTTTCTACTAGAAATTGAGAACCGTCATGGAGGGCGGCTAAGGGGAGCGATCGCAACCCAGCATCCATACTAAAAACTAGCGTATCGATGCCCTGAGCTTTCAAATCAGCTTCCAAGGGTGCAATTATCCACTGGTAAAGTTGTTGGGATGCTGGCAAATAGCTCTGAGTATTGATTTTGCTGGGACTAAGGAGTTCAGACCTCAAATTGGCGACGACTTGCATCAAAGTTTCGCGCTTAGCTGGGGGGATACTTTTATGAATAGGGCGGCCTGTAGGGGGAACGATGATCAGGTCTAATTGTTCAGGGCGGGCTAAGGCGTAAATAATGGCTGGTTTCTTACCAGTTTGGTTGGCGATGACTTTAGTTCTTTGCTGTATTGCCGTAAAAGATTGGAAATCCCGCCTGATTTCCTGGTTAATGTATGACCCCACTTGTTCGCTATAGAAGATATCCATAAAGACACTGGCTTGAGAGATATCGCCCTTATCGATTAGCCCTGTGATATCGCTGGGGCTAACTATATTTAGAGGCGATGCCGTTTGGACAACTTCGCTTACCCAATCGGATCTGTAGTTAAAAAGAGATTCAATTCTATTAATGATACTCAGGTTGTCAGATTGAGCGATCGCATTGGTAATTGAAATATCCGGTAATGTCGTTTGTTCTGATATTGGAGATGGCGCGGGTTCCGGTGTTGGAGATGGTGTTGGTGATGTTGGAGATGGTGTTGGTAGTGATGTTGGAGATGGTGTTGGTGATGTTGGAGATGGTGTTGGTAGTGATGTTGGAGATGGTGTTGGTGGTGGTGTCGGTTGTGGTGTCGGTTCCGGCGTTGGTTGTGGGGTTGGAGATGGTGTCGGTTGTGGTGTCGGTTCTGGCGTTGGTTGTGGGGTTGGAGATGGTGTCGGTTGTGGTGTCGGTTCCGGCGTTGGTTGTGGGGTTGGAGATGGTGTCGGTTGTGGTGTTGGTTCCGGTGTTGGAGATGGTGTCGGTTCCGGTGTCGGTTCCGGTGTTGGAGATGGCGTTGGTTCCGGTTCCGGCGTCGGTGTCGGTGTCGGTTCCGGCGTTGGTGTCGGTTCCGGCGTTGGAGATGGCGCGGAAGTAACGATCGCAATATTGCCCTGAGTGTAAGTGCTTGGCGGCACTGGCACCGGGAATTGTGGCGAAATTGTCTGGGAACCTGATGTAATAGCTCCCGCCGTCCCATTCGTTGTCGCATCGCCGACAATAAAAGGTGTAGTCGTGCTCCCCGCGTGGCGAATAGTAATCGCGCCGCCACCCGTGCCATTATTAGCGCTGGAAATGCTCGCATTTACACCGTTACTATCTGTAAAAGTGCCGCTGACTGTGAACAAATTGCCAGCCGTGAGATCAATACTGCCGCCAGTAGACTGAAGAGTGCCTGTAACGGCGATGTCGCTGGCAGCTTTGAGAGTAATATTACCCCCAGAAGTGGCGATCGCATCCAGCGCAATGTCTCCTCCCGACTCCAAAATCACAGGCCCGCCTGCTGTCGAAATCGCTCCCACTCCGATGCTATTGCCCGAAGCAACACCCGGTGAAGCAAAAAATGTTTCCCCTGCGGTGACATTCGGCGGCAGATTCGCAGCATTCGCCAAAGTCGAAACGCCCGATCGCAGAATTAAAGCTGCACTACCTGAAAGCACCGCCGCATCAGGATCGGCAGAACCTGACAAAGTAGTATCTGGCCCAGTGATAGTAATATCTCCTGCCGCGATCGCGCCTTTTGCTTCTACCTTAAGTGAGGTTCCAGTATAATCCCCAAATCTCACATCTCCCTCGGAGCTAATAATCGGGTCGTACAAACTCAAAAACCTGCCGCCGTTGCCAGACAATGTGAGAATACTTACATTACCTCCTGCAGCGAAGTGAGCATCACCGGAAACATTGCCATTGCTCAATAATGTAATATCCCCGGAGGATTGGAATGCAGGGTTAGGGTAATTTAGGGCGAAGATATCAATATTTTGATTACCTTGTATAGTAAGATTGCCACCCGCGATCGCCCTGAAAGGATAACTGCCATCCCGCACCCGCACCGTATCTCCTGCCAACAGATACAAATTGTTCTCAGTAAGTAGCTGGCTTTCTACCAAAGTGAGATTACGTGCTGCCGAGAGAGTAGCATTCTGACTATTAACAGTAGAACTAGCGATCGCCACATCTCCGCTTTCCACCCTCAAACCCGCCGTCAAAACTACTTCTCCTGCACCGTTAACGGAGATACCAGTAGCAGAGTTCCCACCTGCGCCCGCAAGCAATTGGGGAAGTGACAAAGGCAGAGATAATTGCCCATTCTCTGGCAACAATCCCCCGTCAACAGCTCCTATTTCTAAACTTAATAAATGCCCTTCTTGACTAATCCGAACAGCATTTTTACCGGGAACAGCAGCGACAATAATATTACCTTGGGGAGCATTCAGGGAACCCGTGCTGACGACGGTGCCGCCAATTAAAGTTATACTTTCTCCAGGCGATACTGCTAAATTACCTGCATTGAGGATACTTCCCGGTTGGCTAAAATTAAAGTAAAAAGTGTTCGGAGTTCCTATCAGCGTACTGTAATCGTTCGCTCCAGCCACATTGAACAAACCGGAATCAAAACCGATGTTAGTAGCAGTAGTAGCTGTAAAAGCAGCCGGAAGATTCAAGCTAGCATTAAGACCAAAGATAATGCCCGAAGGATTGATTAAAAACAGGTTGGAATTGCCGCCACTTACTTGAATTAAACCGTTAATAATAGAAGGATTGCCGCCTACTACCCGTCCTAAGATATTGCGAATAGCGGGAGTAGACATAAAATTAGCAATCTGCCCTTCGCTAAGCCCAAACTGTTGAAAACTGTGGAAAAGATTCGCTCCATCTTTAGATGTTTGACCGCCTGTAATATTCAAGCGATCGCCGTTCTCAGGCGTGACAGTAGTGCCAGTGCCATCGGGTGCGGGAACAATGGGTTGTCCTTGTCCCACCGCTGTACTCAAAATAGTGGCTGCGATCGCTAGCATTGCAGCACTCTGTATAGAAAAGAAGGCTAGTTTCATTAGCTTTGAGCTGGCAGAATACGTATCTGACAATTATAACTTTAAGGTATTAGCTACTCACTGCGGTCAACTGCGACGCAGGCTTAGCTATTAAGAACGTCGTTACAATCAGGGCGGTTGCTTTACTTGAAAATCACATTCTGCACCCTCAACTCTCACGATCGGTTTTTACTTATTTTTATCCAGCAATAAGGCTATAATTTATAGCTTTATACCGTACATTGACTGATAAAAAACGTTTTAAAGCTATAATTTATTATTTTAAAAAGAGAGTTTTCTGCGTAATTATGCTGTGTCACGCCCCAGGCTGCGTAATGTGGGCTGAAAATCAAAGCAAAAGTGCGATCGACTGCTGAGACACCCTACCCACTAGGCGATCGAAATCGGGGCTACCACAAAGTATTTGCAGGCTATTACCCAAAAAACTCAACATTTGTTAACAAACCTTTTTTTTGCTTTTGTAACGCGCTATTCTATACACAAAGCTGGTGCGTTTTGACTTAGCGTTAATTTTTAGCCTAAAAATCAATATGCTCTCGATTCCAGGCGTTACCGCCCAGACACTTCTCTATGAAAGCGCCAACTCTCTGGTTTACCGGGCGATTCGGGAAGCAGATAAAGGGCCGATTATCCTCAAACTGCTCAAAGAAAGCTACCCCACACCTCAAGAATTGGTGCGCTACCGCACCGAATACCGCATCACCCGAGAGTTGAAAGAGGCGGGAGTCGTGCAGGTTTATGACTTGCAAAAATACCAAAACAGCCTCGTGATGTTTATGGAGGACTTTGGGGGGGAATCATTGAAAATATGGATGCAGCAGCGGAAGTTTAGTCTCAAGGAATTTCTGCTTCTTGCGATCGCCACCACAGAAATTTTAGGCCAAATTCACCGCGCCAACATCATCCACAAAGATATTAACCCCTCGAATATTGTTTACAACCCCCAAACGGAACAATTAAAAATTATCGACTTTGGCATTTCCACTCAGCTAAGCCGAGAAACACCGATACTGAAAAACCCGGGCATTCTGGAAGGCACCCTCGCTTACATATCGCCGGAACAAACTGGCAGGATGAATCGCACTCTCGATTACCGGACTGACTTTTACTCCCTCGGCGTCACCTTCTACGAATTGCTGACAGGAAAATTGCCTTTTGAGACAGAAGATGCTTTAGAGCTAGTTCACTGCCATATTGCCAGGCTACCAGTTCCCCCGCACGAAATCAAGCCAGAAATTCCCGTAATTGTGTCTCAAATTGTCAGCAAGCTGATGGCGAAGAATGCCGAAAATCGCTATCAAACTGCATTCGGGCTCAAGCAGGAGTTAGAAACTTGTCTTTTTCAATTACAAGCAACAGGTAATATTGAGATGTTTGCCTTGGGAACGCGGGATATTACCGACCGTTTCCTGATTACCGAAAAGTTATACGGCAGAGAAACTGAAGTTTTTAATCTATTATCAGCCTTTGAGCGAGTCAGTAGAGGTAGCGCCGAAATGATGCTAGTCGCTGGCTTATCGGGCATTGGTAAAACCGCAGTCGTGAACGAAGTCCACAAGCCGATCGCCCGACAGCGTGGCTATTTTATCAAAGGCAAATACGACCAATTTCAACGCAATATTCCTTTCAGTGCATTTGTGCAAGCATTTCGGGAATTAATGGGACAATTGTTATCAGAAAGTGACGCTCAGTTACACAAATGGAAAACCTTGATTCTCACAGCAGTGGGCGAGAGTGGGCAAGTCTTGATTGATGTAATTCCGGAGTTAGAACGCATCATTGGCGCTCAAAGTCCTGCACTAGAATTGTCGGGGAGTGCAGCACAAAATCGCTTCAATCTGCTGATGCAGAAATTTGTGCAAGTATTTACTAAGGCAGAACATCCCTTAGTGATGTTTCTGGATGATTTGCAGTGGGCAGATTCAGCATCGCTGAAATTGCTACAACTGTTGATGGAGGATACGGGGCATCTGTTAGTATTGGGTGCTTATCGAGATAATGAAGTATCATCGGCTCATCCGTTTATGTTGACAGTGGATGAGATTGTGAAGTCGGGAGCCACGGTGAATACGATTACCCTGCAACCGTTGAGTTTAGCAGATCTCAATCAGTTGGTAGCAGATACGCTGATTTGCGATTTATCTTTTGCTCAACCTTTGACAGAATTGGTTTATCAAAAAACCCAAGGTAATCCCTTTTTCTCGACTCAATTCCTCAAGGCGTTGCATGAAGATGCTCAAATTACTTTTGACTGGAATGTACGGCATTGGCAGTGCGATATTGCTCAAGCTAGACTTACCCATGCCTCGGATGTCGTGGAGTTTATGGCGGTGCAATTGCAGAAGTTGCCTGCCGAAACTCAGGATGTTCTAAAACTGGCGGCTTGCATTGGGGCGCAGTTTGATTTAGAGACATTGGCAATAGTCAGCGAAGAATTACCAGAACAAACTGCATCATCACTCTGGAGAGCATTGCAAGAAGGACTCATTTTACCCATTACTGAAGGCTATAAATGCTTCATTCAAACAGATGCTCAATTCCCTCCTGGGTCTGTTGCTAATCCAACTTATAAGTTTCTGCACGACCGCGTCCAACAAGCGGCTTATTTCCTGATTCCCGAAAACCAAAAACAAGCAACTCATCTCAAAATCGGACAATTGCTGGTACAAAATTATTTGGAGATCCAAAGAGAAGAAAAACTGTTTGATATTGTCGGGCATTTGAATTTAGGAATTGAGTTAATCGCCCAACCCAGCAAACGCTCAGCCTTAGCCCAACTCAACTTAGAAGCGGGAGGTAAAGCCAGAAGTTCTACAGCTTATGCAGCGGCAAATATCTATCTACAAACGGGAATTAAGCTACTGACTCCCAACTGCTGGCAAACTCAATATGAATTGACCCTAAGTCTTTATGTTGCTGCTGCCGAAGCCGCCTATTTAAATGCTGACCTTGAAGGCATGGAACAGATGGCAGCCTTGGTGTTGCAAGAAGCTAAGACGATTTTAGACAAAGTTAAAATTTACGAAATTCAAATCGCTACTCACGCAGCCCAAAGTCAGATGTTGGAGGCCATCGCCGTGGGCCGAAATGCCCTGGGGCAGTTGGGTGTTGAACTCCCCACCAAAGTTGACGAAGCTTTAATTAGTAAAGCGCTACAAACCTTGACCAGCCAACTCCAGAGCAGGCAAATTGAAGAACTGGTTGACCTACCTGTGATGACAAATCCACACACTCAGGCAGCAATGCAACTCTTAGGTATGTTACTTGCGGCAATTTTGCAGGCAATGCCCGGTTTAATGCCCCTCCTTAGTTCCACAATGGTGAGTTTATCGCTCCAATTTGGGAATGCGCCCGCATCAAGCGTGGGGTATGCGATTCACGGGATGGTGCTGTGTGCCTTTTTGGGTAATGTCAAAACAGGCTATGCCTTTGGTAAATTAGCGCTCTCATTGCTAGAGCGGCGCAATGTACGGGAATTCAAGTGCATAATTCTAGTTTTGTATGGGAATTTTATTCAGCATCGCCAAGAATCTCTCTTGGCAACGATACCGACGCTGAAAGATGGCTTTATGGCTGGCATGGAAACTGGCAACTTTCTATACGCTGGCTACAGCATAAACAATTACTTTGTAGACAACTTTGTTGGTGGGGTAGAACTAGACACTTGGGAACCCGAACTAGCAGCTTACAGTGCTGTCATGGCCCAGGTAAAGCAATATTCTGCCCAGACTTATTTGAATATGGCGCAGCAGAGGGTGTGGAATTTGAGGGAAACCGTAAGTCAACCGGATTGTTTAATAGGAACTGCCTACGATGAAACGGCAATGATTCCTAAGCATCATCAGGACAAAGAATTCACAGCGGTAGCCATTACCTATATCTACAAACTACTGCTTGCCTACTTATGGGGCAATTACACCGCTGCTGTTGACTACATTGCCCAAGCCAAGCCATATTTGATGGCAGTATCGGGATTTGTTCTTGTTCCCATTTTCCATTTTTATGCCGCTCTGACACACCTGGCACTTTTTCCCACCCGCGCAGAAAGTGAGCAAGCTCAAATTCTTGGCTTAGTGGAAATTCATCAAAGCACTCTGCAACAGTGGGCGCAAAATGCTCCGATGAATTATCTGCATAAATGGTATTTAGTTGAGGCAGAACGCTATCGAGTTTTGGGTAATAAAGCTGCGGCGATTGAAATGTACGATCGCGCCATTTCTGGAGCCAAAGAAAATAAATTCCTCAACGAAGAAGCCCTTGCCAACGAACTAGCAGCCAAATTTTACCTAGAATGGGGTAAAGAAAAACTTGCTCAAACCTACATGATTGAGGCATATTATTGTTATGTTCAATGGGGAGCAACTGCGAAGGTAAGAGATTTAGAAACGCGATATCGGCAGTTATTGGCGCCAATCCAACCGGGAAAAAAAACAACTCAAACTACGGCATTAGTGACGACCGCGGGTTCTGGTTCTAACTTAGATATAACCACAGTAATGAAAGCTTATCAGGCGATTTCCGGTGAAATCATGCTAGACAAGCTACTGTCTAGCTTGATGAAAATATTGATGGAAAGTGCCGGGGCACAAAGAGGATATCTAATTTTATCAAGTCAGGAAAAGCTGTTAATTGAAGCCGAAGGGAAAATAGATGACAATCCCGTTACCGTGTTGCAGTCAATCCCCGTTGAAACCTGTCAAAAACTTTCCTCCGCAATTGTCAATTATGTGGCCCGCACTCAAGAAAGCGTGGTACTAGATGATGCTGTCCGATCGGGACAATTTACCAACGACCCCTACCTCCAAAAGAATCACACCAAGTCAATTTTATGCGTGCCGCTGATTAACCAATCTCAAATCGTCAGTATTGTTTATTTAGAAAACAATTTGACCGCCGGAGCTTTTACCCCAGAAAGAGTGGAACTATTAAAAGTGTTATCTGGGCAAGCAGCTATCTCGATTCAAAACTCTAAACTCTATACAGAAGTCCGCGAAAGTGAGAACAGGCTCACTCAATTTTTAGAAGCAATTCCGGTCGGGGTGTCAGTGCTGGATGCTTCGGGCAAACTTTACTATAGTAATCGCGTTGCTATTCAATTATTAGGTAAAGGAGTTATTTCTCAAGTCGCCAGCGAGCAAATACCAGACGTTTATCAAATCTATAAAGCTGGTACAGATCAGGAATATCCCTTGGCTGACTTGCCTATTGTGCGGGCGTTGAAGGGCGAAAGTGCCACCGCTGAGGATATGGAAATCCACCAAGGCGACAAGATTATTCCGATCGAGGCTTGGGGTACGCCAATCTATGATGAAAAGGACAATATTTCTTATGCAATTGTAGCCTTTCAAGATATCACAGAGCGCAAAAAAGCCGAAACTGAGCGAATAAGGTTTACCAATGAACTGTTCCAACTCAACCAAGCTTACGAGCGTTTCGTCCCCAATCAATTCCTCCATTTTCTAAATAAATCAAGCATTATTGATGTGGAATTGGGCGACCAAGTGCAGTTGGAAATGTCGGTGTTGTTTTCCGACATTCGCGATTTTACCACGCTCTCGGAAAGCATGACGCCGGAGGAGAATTTCAGATTTATCAATTCCTATCTTTCTCGCATGGAACCCGTCATTAATGAAAATAACGGGTTTATTGATAAATATATTGGCGATGCGATTATGGCGCTGTTTAGCGGCGAGGCGGATAATGCGGTCAAAGCGGGAATTGCTATGCTGCAGAGCCTCGTTGAATACAATCAACACCGCGCTAATTCTGGCTATGGGCTGATTCA
>JACJNV010000044.1 GCA_014695175.1 Microcoleus sp. FACHB-DQ6
CCGACAGCGACAAATTTATTGTCCGGCATTTCAACAAAACATCTCAACAATTTGACGGCGCCGCTGAAATAATTCGGATTCCCCAAGTACCACCAGACAAAAATGGCGTAGCGAGGTCTACCAATCACCTGATCGAACAATCCCCCTTAAATCCCGACGGCTGGTACATTTACGGCGAAAGAGACGAAGACAGTATATTTGTAGTGCAGGCAATCGAACCCCGCAAAATTGCCCAATTAACACCAGATGAAACACATTTCGGTCTCAAAAAATCTCTCGCTTATTTAAACTACAAAAATTGGGAAAATACACCAGCCCAAAAAGGGCAAGCAAAAAGAGTATTGTTAACCCCAAATGAGGCTACAGAAAACGATTCAATCTCTCCTTGGCAAGAAGGAGATATCGGGATAGTGATTCACAGTTTCGGCGGTATCGGCGGCAAAAAAGGCGAACGGCCAGCGCTGGGGATTGTCACCGGACATTTTGCTTTGGGAGTAGCAAAAGTAGTGCGCGATCGCTTTACCAGCGAACTGCGTTTTGACATAGAATACAAACAAGTTTACGCCCATAATCCCGACGGAATTGTTGCCGGTTCCAGCAAATGGCAAAGCTACATGGGAGACTTGCAGCGCGGCTGGTTGGGCGATCGCCCGGTTTGCGATATCATCTGTAAATTAGATTGCGTGTGTTGCGACTACGATTTTGACGGCATCACCTTGTCGCCTTTAACCGAATTAAACCAGCAACTAGATATCATGATGGCCCGTTACCGCAGCGGAGACGGCACCGGCGCAAGTTTAGTCACGCCAGCAACTTCTTGCGTCCAAGATTCAAGTCAGGCAATTTACGCGACAATTAAAAAAATTACTTCCGAAATAGAGTCAAATCCTCAGATTCAAGACTGGTTGAAAACACATCCCACCGACGCACAAACCCAAAGGTTTCACCAGTTAGTAGCTTTAGGAGAGAGTTTAGAAAAAGTATTAATGCCCCTCGGCATTGTCCGTCCCGATTGGCGGAAAAATGCAAGATTGGCGGGGATTGATGCCGAACTGAAAAAAACCTTTTTTGTCGGTATAGTGAACCTGATAAAAGCTGCTATTAGTTACCGAACAATGCTGCCCAGGCGCACCCAAGATGAAATAGCCAAAATTTTCTTAAAACAGGGAGCATTTTTGTGGATAATTCGCACAAATCAAGTTGGAGGATTTGACCCAAACATTGAGCCAATCGCACCAACAGGGCTTTGAATCAGCCATCGGTTTGTAAATGATTCGGATCTTGAAATCGCTACTAGAAAAACAAAGCCTGCCTCCGCAGACTAAGAGATTGAGGGAGCATTTAAGCGGGATTTGGTATCAGTCAACAGTCAACAGTCAACCGTTAACAGTCAACAGTTAACCGTTAACAGTCAACAATCAACCATTACCAAGGAGTGACTTGAACATTGCCGTCTGGTGCCAAAACTACGCGGAAATCAGCCAGCGGTTCCGCCGGTGGCCTGGTGCCAACCGGTTTGTAAAGCAACTCCGACAACGGCGTTTCGGATCTCTCGACTGCTGCCGAATTCTCGGGCTTGTAACCGACAATCGCCCCGTCTTGGGCCACACTCACCCGATAAACCAACTCCGCATCCGGACGCTGATTCTTCACAACTCCGTCAATTTGCTGGGAAAGTTTGCCCCTCAACAGCTCAATTTCCCCTGAATCGGTAATTGGCACGGCTGCTGCTTCAGGGCTTGCCAAACCTTCAGCAACAGGACTCGGCGTGCTTTCGGGTGAAGTGCTCGACTGCGGTGTGGCGCTTGGTGAAGCGTCCGACTGCGGCGCGGGGCTCGGAGTCGGCGAAATCGATTCAGCGTTCGGAGTTTGAGTCCCAGGCACCAAACCGCCCGCAGGGGGCGTGGGATTGGGATTAGGCGAACCCGATCCGCCCGGATTCGGCGTCCCTTGATTCTGGCCCGCTGGATTGGGCTGCGGCACCGGATCTCTCTGGCGCTGGACTTCCGGCACCGGCACCAAGAAAAACGCCATCGCAGCCAAAGCCAAACTCGACACCCCCACGACAGCAGGCAAACTCCGCTTCGCCAAAGGTTCGGCTGACTTGACGTAACGCTTGGAAATTGGGGTTAATTGCAGCGACAATTCCGGCAGCGTCTGCGTGTCGGCAAAAAACTGATCGATCGCCTCTACCAAGTCAAATAGCTGTACCGTCGTCAAATCAACTTTTGCCGACAGTTCTGTTTTTTGATCGATTGGGGTTGGGCTGCCTGTGGAGGCGGGTAGAACGGTCAATCGGTGCAAATTCCCGTCAATTCTGTGTAACTGCACCATACCCACATTCGGGCCGTAGCGATCGGGATAATGCACTCCGCTCATAAATTCTTGAGCGTAGCTGCTGACGGCCCTCACCAAGCTTTCAAAAAACTCCCGCCCCCCCGTCAGGGGCTCGCCGAGACCTTTCACATAGCATTCAGCGCTCATTAGTATGGAAAGCACCGGCCGTATATCTAACTGGCTGGTTGCCGATCCATCGCTCAACCCTTCTAGAACTAGGGTGCAATTTGGCAGACTGTACTGACGCCTAATAGTCATTTTTTATTCAACTTCTCCATCAAACAGGCTAACCCAGAAGCGCTGCATTCCGGCTGTGCCTGTACAAAATAGCAGTTTGCTCAACAAGTTCAAAGCTAGTTCGTTGAGCTTGTCGTCGGAATCGTAAGCTGCAACTACCGATCGCTTGGGGTTCATGCGCGATCGAAAGTGAGCTCTAAAGCGTTCTAAATACTCGGCCAGCGGCAGGTTCTGGTTGAGGGGGATATTTCTCGATCGCAACTGCTGCGAGTCTAGCAGCAACTGCCGAATTGTGGCGGTTAACTTACGCGCCATATTACAGGCGATCGCCACCAGCGCTTTTGCCTCCACCATGGTAAGCGAGCGGCGCTGCGTGTAGCGTCTCAGCGGGTTAGTATTCCGCATCAGCCAAAGGGCAACCCGATTTTTGATAATTGATTCCAATTCCAGTTCCTTTGACACGGCCAGCATTTCTTCGGCACCTCCGAGATACAAGGCTTCGATCGCCAGCAACATCAAGTCAATTTGTAATCTGGCTCGGCGGGGACATCCCCCATCGGAAGGCGACAAGTCTGGCAAACTGTCTAAAATTAACGGGTTTGACTGGGTAAGCGAAGTTTCTGACGGCATTAATATCACGGCAACATCCATTCCAAACAAACTATACGGGCACGGGGGGTCTTGAGCAAGACAAATTCTCAACCAAGAACTTCTCTGGGATACTTTATTTTTATCATTGACTTTTAGGTATATTTTCTAATTTAGCAGCAACCGACCGTCACAGGCGAGCTCCAGCGGGAGTTCGGTTGCCCATTCCCCCACCCCCCCCACCGCTTTGTGATTCCTTGCTTCTTGAGGGGAGAAGGGGAGAGTCGGAAAGCGACAAAGAATTACCCATTTCCCATTTCTTATTCTCTATTGGGATCAATCAATGTTCCTGCTTATGGGGTTGCACCGCCGCTTCTCTTTGAGCGGTAAAATCAGTAGCCGCCGCCTTATCAGTTAGACTAATTTTTCCCTTGAGGCTTTCTTGCTCCACAATTCCGCGCATTTTAACAGAACTGTTTTGACCGGTTGCTGTGGAGTCGCTGCAACCAGCTAAATTAGCAACCGTACCCGACAAGTTCAATCCTTGAGTTTCCCACTTACCAAATAGAGAAGGTTTCTCCTCGGCTGTTTTTTCCCTGCCCTCGCTGCTCCCCGATCGCAAATTACCGCTCAAATAAACACCCGATTGCTCGATTGTCAACACCAAAACATCAGACTTCAGACATTCGGGCAAACTTTTAGCATCGAAGCGATAACTTCCCCCAATTGCCGGAGCCGCCTTTAAATTTGATTCGCCGTAAGCACTCACTAATTTAAACAGCAGCAAAACAGAGCCGATCGCAATCCCGTAAAATGCCAGCGATTTGAGGCTTAAATGATTCATAATCTTGGTAATTAATAATTGGGCATTGGCCAAACAGGGCATTGGGCATTGGGCATTGGTACTAACTCACAAATAACCAATAACCAATAACTAATAACAACTGCCAACAGTCAACAGTCAACAGTCAACAGTCAACAGTCAACAATCAACAGTCAACAGCCAACAGTCAACAGTCAACAGTCAACAGTCAACAATCAACAGTCAACAGTCAACAGTCAACAATCAACAGTCAACAGTCAACTGACTACCTTTGAGGAAGTACCGACGCCAAGTGCGATCGCACTTTAACGTAACACCGCGCAATCAGCAGCGAAGAATGACACTGCACCGCCAATTCATCAGTATACTGTCCCAAAGTTTGGCGCTCAATTCCCCATTCCCGACTCGTACCCGCAATAGTCAAATCAGCATTAGCAGAAGCTGCCACCACTGCTTGTATTGGCTCAGCAGCCTCCACAATAGGAGTTTCAATGCGCGATCGCACCTCAACCGGTAACTGATCCATCACTCGCTGAAACTCGTAACTCAGCTCGTTTCCTGCTTCTCCGTCAACCGCCACCCGCAGCACCGTCAAACGGCGTTCCTCGCTATTAACTAACAGTCTCAGCGCCAATTCTAACCCCAAATCATCGTGAATGTTTGCCGCGTAAGGTACTAACAAGTTATTCAATTTTTCCCGACCTCGGTCAACAAAAATTGCTACATCCACCTTAGCGTTGCTGAGAATTTGGCCGACACGTCCTCCCAAACGGTTGCTGCTAAAAGTAGGTCTGTGCCATCCTAATAAAATCAAATCTGCGCGATCTATCTCGGCAATTTGTGCCGTTTCCCGGGCTACATCATTAGTAATCCGAATGATGGGATGTACCAATTTTCGCGCCTCGGGCAGTTCCAAGCTATCAATCAACTCTGATAATTTCGAGCGACGCTCTTGAATAATGCGATCGGCTTCCGCAGGCGTACTTTCAAAGGCATAGTCATCATTTAATTCTATCAAACTCAGAGGATGAACCGCCGCCGACTTTAAATCATCACCGCCCATACCAGCAGCAGGCTGCGCCAGCGCTACCGCTAGTCGCAGTAAACCTTTCTGCGTGCTGGGATTGGCAACAGGTACTAAAATTCGATAAGTGGGCAGCAATTTGTTAGCAGTTTCTTCGCTGCTGTCACCAATTTGTAAATCTTCTAATTCTGAATTCTCAGAGTTAACTTCTGAAATATCTAATCTAATTAAGCGTTTTGGATAAGTCCACTCCAACAGCGGCGAAGTCATAAAAGTTGTCACTAAAGCCATGATAACTAACATCGTAAATAGCAGCGGCGAAACTACGCCCAGCGAAAGACCGATATTCAGCACAATTAGTTCAGTCAAACCGCGAGTATTCATCAGCCATCCCAGCGCTGAAGATTCGCGGTTGCTGATGCCACAAACTCTTGCCGCAACGTAAGTGCCGACATATTTTCCAACAATAGCCACTCCTAAAACTGCGGCACACAGCAGCCACAATTCTGGACTGTTGAGCAAGCCGATTTGAGTCCGCAAGCCGCTGTAAGCAAAAAAGATTGGCAGCAGAAATATTAGTACAAAGTCTTCGGTTTTTTCGGCTAATTCTCTGGTTAATCCCGCATTTTTAGGCATGGCAGCACCCAGCAAAAATGCACCAAAGATGAGATGAATGCCGATCCATTCAGTAATTAAAGCCGATGCTACAACTCCCATGTAAATTCCCGAAAGCACTAACTGTGTTAATCTACCCGTGCGGTTGTACTGCTTGGAAAGTCGCTGCAAGAACCAGCGGACTATAGTCAGCATGAAACCGATGTAAATTAAAGATGCAATAATTGTCGGCAAAGCACCGAGCATCGAATTAGTACGAGTAACTGCGATCGCCACCGCTAACAAACACCAAGCCGTTACGTCATCTACCGCAGCGCAAGTCAAGGCCAGCGTCCCCAATTTGGTATTCTGCAAATTGTGTTCTGTAATAATTCTTGCCAGCACCGGAAAAGCCGTAATTGACATCGCAGCGCCCAAAAACAAAGCAAAGGCGGTAAAGGAAACGCTATTATTTGAAACGATGGGATACAGCAGCAGCGCTAGCAAGCTTCCCAGGGAAAACGGCACTAGAATGCTGACGTGGGAAGTTAAAATCGCTATATCTAAATTGCTTTTGAGATACTTGGGGTTCAGTTCCAAACCAATCAAGAACATGAAAAATATTAGCCCCACCTCAGAGAGCACGTTGAGGAAGGGAACGGCTTCGGCTGGAAAAAGTGCTGTTGCTAAATCTGGTGCAACTAAGCCAAACAGAGAAGGCCCAAGCATAATTCCTGCTACAATTTCTCCAATGACTTGAGGTTGTTTGATCGCTCGAAATCCTAAACCTACAAGTCTCGAAAGTGCGATGACAATTAGAACTTCAAGCAGGACGAGAATGGGTATGGGCATGGCGTTTTTAGCTTTGGGATTTTTGCGGATCGAGAGGGCAGTGTACTAAAGCTGACTGAATTGCCGATCGAAAAAAATCGATACCAGCTCGATCGAAGGTAGAAGGCACAAGAGGCGCATCAACAACGCCATTCTCTCACAAGCCAACAAAGGCTTTGGCAGCCTCCCATCTAGATTTTTCGTTTTTAAGAAGCGCTTGCAACTAACTTTAACCGCAGCCTGCACACCCCGCACCCAACCCGCGCACTAAATCTCACATTTGGGCGCCAAGCCAAGCCTACGGATATTAAATTTTCAGAAAAAGTAGCGCGCGCTGTGATAAACTAGAAAAGTTGTTTAAATTCGCACATCCGGGTTTTCGGGTGTTTCGAGGGCGCAAACCTTCAGAAATACGACCGGGTGGAGGATTAACCCGAATCAGGAGTTAAAAATACAATGCCAGTAGTCAGTTTGGCTCAAATGTTAGAGTCAGGGGTTCACTTCGGACACCAAACCCGTCGGTGGAACCCGAAAATGTCTCCATACATTTTTACAGAGCGCAACGGGGTTCACATCATCGACCTCGTGCAAACCGCTCAGCTTATGGAAGACGCCTACGAGTACATGAGAGTTGCCTCAGAAAAAGGCAAAAAGTTTTTGTTCGTGGGTACGAAGCGCCAAGCTGCAGGGATTGTAGCCCAAGAAGCTCAACGCTGCGGTGCTTATTACGTCAACCAGCGCTGGCTGGGGGGAATGCTCACCAACTGGACGACGATTAAGTCCCGCGTGGAGCGCCTCAAGGATTTGGAGCGCCGCGAGGAAATCGGCGCCCTCGATTTGCTGCCGAAAAAAGAAGCTTCGGTACTGCGCCGAGAAATGGCAAAACTCCAGAAATATCTGGGCGGGATTAAATCTATGCGGAAGATTCCCGACGGAGTGGTGCTGGTAGACCAACGCCGCGAGTATAATGCGGTGTTGGAATGCCAAAAGTTGGGAATTCCGATCGTCTCTCTGTTGGATACCAACTGCGACCCGGATTTGGTTGACATTGCGATTCCGGCGAATGACGATGCTATTCGATCGATCAAGCTGATTGTCGGCAAGTTGGCTGATGCCATCTACGAAGGTCGTCACGGTCAGCAGGGCGGCGACTCTGAGGAAGACTACGACTACGAAGGTGGCTACGAAGGCGCCGAATATGATGTCGAAATCGAAGAATTGGATGACCCCAATTATGTAGAACCCGACGACGAAGACGCTGAAGGCGAAGAAACCGAGAGCTAGTATTGCCCTCGCAATCTGACACCAAGAAATTAAAAATTAAAGATTGAAAATTAAAAATAATAATTATTTTTAGTTGGATATTTTTAATTTTTAATTGTACATAGCACGAGTCTAAGTCATTAGTAGAGTTCTGGCAAAAGCATTCATTGTGTCAGGGCCCGAATTAATTCTGGCGCTACACCTACAAAGTCGGTACTAAGAGCGACTGGGTATTTCTTCACTCTGGTCTAATCATTAACATTAAAATTAGTGACTAATGACTGATGACTAATGACTGATGACTAATGACTAATAACTAATTTTGATTGGGAACTTAAAGAAGATGGCGGACATATCTGCAAAACTTGTTAAAGAACTGCGCGAAAAAACTGGCGCGGGCATGATGGACTGCAAAAAAGCCCTCGTTGAAAACGAAGGCAATATGGAAACATCCATTGAGTGGCTGCGGAAAAAAGGTCTGGCTTCTGCAGGTAAAAAAGGTGGACGAGTCGCCTCAGAAGGACTTGTGGGCAGCTACATTCACACCGGCGGCCGCGTGGGAGTGCTGGTGGAAGTTAACTGCGAAACAGATTTTGTGGCACGTCGCGAAGAATTCCAAAAGTTGGTGCGGGATATTGCGATGCAAATTGCAGCTTGCCCGAATGTGGAATACGTGAAAGTTGAAGATATCCCCGCCGAAGTTGTCGAAAGAGAAAAGGCAATTGAAATGGGCAAAGATGACTTGGGCAACAAGCCGGAAAACATCAAAGAAAAGATTGTTCAAGGGCGGATTGAGAAGCGCATGAAAGAGTTATCTTTAATGGATCAGCCTTTTATTAAAGATCAGAATATCTCGGTGGAAGAGTTGGTGAAACAAACGATCGCCCAAATTGGAGAAAATATCCAAGTGCGCCGCTTCGTGCGTTTTGTCTTGGGCGAAGGCATTGAAAAGGTAGAAGCTAACTTTGCCGATGAAGTGGCAGCCCAAATGGGTGTTCAATAATCCCAAATTAAGATTTAGAATTAAAAATTAAAAATGTGAAAAATCAATTTTTTGCATTTTTAATTTTTAATTTTTACAGGACTTATGGACAGACTATATTTGTAGGGGGTAGACTGCAAACCTTGCTACTACAGACAGATAGCGTAAAAATTGTAATAATTTAAAACTTGCGTAAGTCCTATTTTAATTTTATACGAGAGATATGGTGCGACCAAAAGAGCGAATAGAGCAAGATTTGGCAGGACTCGAAGAGGCTTTAGCAGCCTTGAATTTGGAGTTTCGCAGTACCTACGAAGGTTATTTAACTGCGTTGGGACAAGCAGTGCGGCAGCAGTTAATTTTGGCTTGCTATCACCTTTGCACTCAAGCAGTACCGGAGTCGTTTCTCAAGTTGTCCTTCGAGGGGAGGCAAAAAATGCAGCAGTCTGTAAGGGCTTTGGCTGCCGCGTCGGAGGAAAAATTGCGATCGCTGGTGAGTGAATCAGCAGGCGAGAAAGAGAAAGAGGAAGAGGAAGAGGAAGAGGAAGAGGAAGAGGAAGACGACTTCGACAAAGACGAAGAGGAAGAAGAGGAAGACGAAGAAGACGAAAAGGAAGAAGACGGAAAGGAAAAAAACCAAGTTTCCGCCATTAACTATCTATTTTCATTGGCAAATTATCAATTGCCAAGTGCCAATTCCCCAGAAAGTTTGGCACGCTGGCAAAATATTATTGAAAAGTCGATCGTCCATATACTCAAGCTGCTTTCTCGCGACACCAACCGCTTGCTGCAACAGTCGGGAATCTTGCCGAGTCAATTGCCAGAACCGGTTCTAGAAGCTGCTTCTGGTGCTGAATCCTCCGGCGATAGTGTTGCCGGCCCACCTAACTTATTAAACTTAATCATTGAAACTGATGCCTCATCAGCATCGCAAAAATTGGCAGAAACCTTGGGTAGTAGGGCGCTGCACATTACAGCGATTAAACTGCGGCTGTCGGAAATAGAGTTTGCCGATGCGGCAACCTCGGCTTGGCGCCAGCAAATTCGCAACCTGTCTGTAAAGTTGAACTCCCTGGGCCGCGATTACCAGAAAAAGCAGCGGGAACTCGCTGTGGTGGAGGCTGAGTCGGCTTGGCGATCGAGTTGGTTTGAAGATTGATCGGATGTCGAAGGAAGAAGGAAGTTCACCAACGGATGATGTAACTGATTTAACGGGTTTAAGTCCGAGGGAATAAGTCCGATCCAAGAAGTGCGAGGGAAGAAAGAAAAAGCTAAAACGTCAAACTTTTAGGCTACTGAGAAACCGGGTTTCTTTAAGAAACCCGGTTTCTCAGTGTTATAATTTTTTTGGTGGAAGCTTCTTAAAAGAAAAAGTTAAAATTTAAAATCTAAAATCTAAAATCTAAAATCTAAAATCTAAAATTGATATGACTATCGATCGACCAGAATGGCAGCGATTGCAAAAAGCTCTTTCAGTAGAAGCCGATCGCGGATTTAACGACATCCAAGGCAGTCAATACCGCTTCAGCGAGTTTCTGGGCATGAGTTTGAGACAGTTGGCAGGTTCGGTGGCGGCTTCTTCGCGCGATCGAGCCAGACAACTAGCCGCTGAATTTGACATCTACCCTCAGAAAGATCTCGAACAGCGCCAGCATTCGATCGCCATTACGGTCAGTTTTTTGAGGCAAATGGAGCAAGTTTGGGAACAAGAAACTCGCCACCAGCAAGAACAAGCACGACAAGTCAGACCCGCAAACGCTCCCGAACCAACCGCCCCAGCAGTTTCCGTTCCCCGAACGGCACCCCTGAGTTCAGCAGCCGCACCACCAAGCCTGACTCTCGACCAACAGTTAACCCGCGTCACCGGCATCGGCCCCGCCAACGGCAACCGCTTAGCAAAACTAGGTTTATACACTGTATATGACTTACTTTACTACTATCCCCGCAACCACATCGACTATGCAAAGCAAGTACAAATTCGCGAGCTAGTAGCCGGGGAAACTGTCACTTTAATCGCTGAAGTAAAGCGCTGCAATTGCTTTTCTAGTCCGAAGAATAAGAAGTTAACCATATTAGAAGTAATTTTAAAAGACCGCACCGGAGAAATAAAAATTAGTCGTTTTTTTGCAGGTCCTCGCTACAGTAATCGCGGTTGGCAAGAATTCAAAAAGCGGGAGTATTGTACAGGTGCGGTGCTGGCAGCTTCGGGGTTGGTGAAGCAGGGTAAATATGGAATTACTTTAGAAAATCCTGAGTTAGAAGTATTAGACGACTCCGGCGGTGCGATCGAATCAATGAAAGTCGGCCGCCTGATACCAGTTTATCCGCTGACGGAGGGGGTGGATGCTGGTTCGGTGAGGCGATCGATTTTGGCTGCCATGCCGGCGGCAAAAATGTTGCCAGAATCGCTACCAGAGGATTTGCGCGAGCGTTACGGTTTAATGGGTTTAGCCGATGCCGTGACTAATATTCACTTTCCCCTCGATCGAGATTGTTTGGCCGCCGCCCGCCGCCGCTTAGTCTTTGACGAATTTTTCTACCTGCAATTAGGACTTTTAAAGCGCCGCCAAACCCAAAGGAAAGCTCAAGCTAGTGCAGTCATCCTTCCTACTGGCAAATTGATCGAACATTTTTATGAAATCTTGCCTTTTGCGTTGACGAATGCTCAGGAAAGAGTCATCAACGACATCCTCAACGATTTAGCTTCATCGCAACCGATGAACAGATTAGTGCAAGGCGATGTCGGCGCTGGCAAAACCGTAGTAGCCGTCGTGGCAATGCTAGCAGCAATTCAATCCGGCTATCAAGCCGCTTTAATGGCGCCGACTGAAGTTTTAGCAGAACAGCACTATCGCAAATTGGTAGGTTGGTTTAACTTGATGCACTTGTCTGTTGAACTGTTAACTGGTTCGACAAAAGTAGCAAAGCGCCGCGAAATTCACAACCAATTAGAAACCGGAGAATTGCCTGTTTTAGTGGGAACTCACGCGCTGATTCAAGATACAGTTAATTTCCAGAAATTGGGGTTGGCGGTAATTGATGAACAGCACAGATTCGGCGTGCAGCAGCGCGCTAAATTGCAGCAAAAAGGCGAAGCTCCTCACGTTTTGACGATGACTGCAACTCCCATTCCCCGGACGCTGGCACTGACGCTGCACGGGGATTTAGATGTGAGTCAGATTGATGAACTTCCCCCCGGCAGGCAGGCAATTCAAACAACTGTACTGTCTGCCAAAGAACGCAGTCAAGCTTACGATTTGATTCGGCGGGAAGTGGCGAGCGGGCGTCAAGTTTATGTGGTGCTGCCGCTGGTAGAGGAGTCGGAAAAGTTGGACGTGCGATCGGCAATTGAAGAACAAGAGAAACTGCAAAAAAGCGTATTTCCTGAGTTTAAGGTGGGTTTGCTGCACGGTAGAATGAGCAGTGCCGACAAAGACCAAGCTATTTCTAAGTTTCGGGACAAAGAAACTGATATTTTAGTATCTACTACTGTGGTCGAGGTGGGAGTAGACGTGCCGAACGCCACGGTAATGCTAATTGAAAATTCTGAGCGTTTTGGACTTTCGCAGCTACACCAGTTGCGGGGTCGAGTGGGTCGGGGCAGCAACCGTTCTTATTGTTTGTTAATGCCCGGTTCCAAAACGGCGGAAGCTATGCAGAGAATGAAGGTTTTAGAACAATCTCAAGATGGCTTTTTTATTGCGGAAATGGACATGAGATTGCGCGGGCCTGGTCAGGTTTTGGGAACTCGGCAGTCGGGTTTGCCAGATTTTGCTTTGGCCAGTTTGGTGGAGGATCAGGAGGTTTTGGAGTTGGCGAGGGCGGCGGCTCAAATGGTAATTGAGAATGATGAAAGTTTGAATCAGTGGCCGGTGGTGCGGGATGAATTGGAGCGGAGATATCAGCGGATGATGAGTGGGTCGATTTTGACTTAGATAGTTTTGGACGCAGCAACGGGGTTTTTAATAATATTTTTTAGTGGCGGGTTAAGCAAAGATATATCAAAGTCGGCTGTTTATTGCTGCCAAACCAGCCCTCTTCCCGTAGGGCGGTTTATTTGCCTTTGCCTATTTAATGTCAGAAAGCGGGTTTCTTGCCACAAAGTCACGTAAAATCATAGTTTTTTTGTTAAGAAACCCAGTTTATACGGTTTTGCTGAGAATGGTGCAAAATATCAGGTTGAGCGAAGCGTCAAAAACACGAATTTGTTGGGTAGGAGTGCGTCAACCCAACCTACTTTCGGAGACGATTTTTCCCTTGGTCTAGGGTATTTTTATGAGTTGTCAGGCTTGGGGCACTTATTAAACCCAGAATCCTTCGCAGGAATGACGGAGAAGTGTCAAAATTAAGATAGTCCTGCCAGAAACAGGGAAACGGAAATCCGACCTGTACTGGCCTTACCAGGCAACATTGATTCCTCGCTTGTCACGCTTGCAGGTGGTCGCAGACGGTTCGTCGCATTTAATCTCAACAGTAATTATGAAAGATCTCACTCGTTATCGAAATATCGGCATCTTCGCCCACGTAGATGCTGGCAAGACCACCACAACAGAAAGAATCCTGAAACTGACAGGTAAAATCCACAAAATTGGTGAAGTTCACGAAGGCGCGGCGACTACTGACTTCATGGAACAGGAGCAAGAGCGCGGTATTACGATTCAGTCCGCTGCTACTACCTGCTTCTGGAACGAGCATCAGCTCAACATCATTGATACTCCGGGACACGTCGATTTTACGATCGAGGTTTACCGTTCTTTGAAGGTTCTCGATGGTGGCATTGGTGTGTTCTGCGGTTCGGGTGGAGTTGAACCGCAATCTGAAACCAACTGGCGCTACGCTAACGATTCCAAAGTCGCTCGCGTCATCTACATCAATAAGCTCGATCGCACGGGAGCAGATTTTTACCGAGTTGTCAAGCAAGTCGATCAAATCCTCGGAGCTAAACCGCTGGTGATGGTATTGCCGATCGGCATAGAAGAAAAGTTTTGCGGCGTAGTCGATTTGCTGACCCGCAAAGCCTGGATCTGGGATGACTCGGGCGATCCCATGAACTATCAAATTAAAGATGTCCCGGCCGATATGGTCGATGATGTCGAAACTTGGCGCGAAAAGTTGATCGAACTGGCCGTGGAGCAAGACGACGCTGTGATGGAACAGTATCTCGAAGGCAACGAGCCGAGCCTCGACGACCTCAAGCGCTGCATTCGCAAAGGTACTCGCGATCGGGCATTTTTCCCCACCTACTGCGGCTCATCGTTTAAAAACAAAGGCGTGCAGTTGGTTCTCGATGCCGTAGTTGACTACCTGCCAAACCCGATGGAAGTCACACCGCAGCCAGAAGTCGATCTCGAGGGCGAGGAAACCGGCGAGTTTGCGATAGTCGATCCCAACAGGCCATTGCGGGCACTCGCGTTTAAGATCATGGACGATCGCTACGGTGCTCTAACCTTCACGCGCCTGTACTCCGGTACTCTGTCCAAGGGCGACACCATACTCAACACCGCCACGGGCAAAACCGAGCGCGTCAGCCGTTTGGTGGAGATGCACGCCAACTCTCGCGAAGAAATTGAATCCGCGCAAGCAGGAGACATTGTGGCGATCGTCGGCATGAAAAACGTCCGCACCGGACACACCATCTGCGACCCCAAAAATCCCGCCACCCTAGAGCCGATGGTATTCCCCGATCCCGTTATTTCGATTTCGGTCAAACCGAAACAAAAAGGCGGCGAAGAAAAAATGGGAGCAGCCCTCACCAAGATGGTGCAAGAAGACCCATCCTTCCACATGGTGACGGATCAAGAAAGCGGCGAAACGATTCTCAAGGGGATGGGCGAGTTACACCTCGACATCAAAGTAGACATTCTCAAGCGCACCCACGGCATCGAAGTAGAAGTCGGCGAACCACAGGTAGCCTACCGCGAGTCTATTACCAAGCGCCTCGAAGACGAATACACCCACAAAAAGCAATCAGGTGGTTCCGGTCAATTTGCCAAAATCGGCTACGTGATCGAGCCTGGTGAGGTTGGAAGCGGCTTCCAGTTTGAGTCAAAAGTGACCGGTGGTAGCGTGCCGAGAGAATATTGGCCAGCGGTCGAAAAAGGCTTTGAAAGCTGCATCGACAAAGGCGTCTTGGCCGGATTCCCCTGCTTGGACTTGAAATTCACGCTTCTAGAAGGCGGTTTCCACCCCGTTGACTCGTCAGCAATGGCCTTTGAAATTGCTGCCAAAGCGGCCTATCGGCAGTCTCTGCCGAAAGCAGGGCCTCAGTTGCTCGAACCGATTATGAATGTCGATGTATTCACTCCAGATGATTACATGGGCGACGTGATCGGCGACCTCAACCGCCGCCGGGGGATGATGAAATCTCAAGAAACAAGCCAGACAGGAGCACGGATCAAGGCAGATGTGCCGTTGAGCGAAATGTTTGGTTACATTAGCGATTTGCGTACTATGACCTCTGGGCGCGGACAGTTCTCAATGTCCTTCTCGCACTATGCTCCTTGTCCGAATAACATCGCTGAAGAAGTGATTAAGGCGGCAAAAGAGCGTCAAGCCGCGAAGTAATGTATTGACTGCGACGAATTGATTTGTCGCAGTCAATCGCCGATGTTAAAAACTAGATTTTTCTAGTTTTTAACATTGGTCAATGGAAGTATGCCAATTTTATTTTTACAGGAGTGTTCGCTGTGAGAACTCGCTAGGGATATACAACCTAGCCAACGTCCCGCTCGCACTCCTTACAAATGCTTTTTACTATCCCAAAGAGATGCTCCCTTCAAAAGTCGCTCTAAAAGGGCGATCGCGCATCAATCAAGATAATGTTTGCTAATATACAATCAATAATTTACAACCCAGGCAGGTAGCCATGACAGCCACCCTGATCCCGAGTCAAAGTAGCGGAATTCTGCTGAAAAACATTAGCTGGAAAACTTACGAATCCCTGCTGAATGAGTTAGCCGAACAGGGAGGAATTCGCCTGACTTACGATCGCGGAAATCTAGAAATTATGACTCCATCAGCACCCCATGAAGGTAGTAAGAAAATTTTAGGCCGTTTTGTGGAAAGTGTGACTGAAGAATTAAATGTCGAAATTCGCAGTTTGGGTTCACTAACTTGCAGGCGCGAAGATTTGGCTCGCGGATTAGAACCCGATCAGTGCTACTACATCCAAAATGAGAATGTGGTTTGGGACAAAGAACAAATCGATCTCAATCAAGATCCGCCACCGGACTTAGTTGTGGAAATTGACGTGACTAGCAGTTCGATCGATCGACTTTCTTTATATGCAAGTTTAGGCGTACCGGAAGTTTGGCGCTATGACGGAAATCGTTTAATAATTTATCAGTTGGAATCACAGGAATATACAGAAAGAGATGTGTCTCCGACTTTTCCTTTTTTGTCGCAAGTTGAGATGCTGCGCTTTTTGGAATTGAGGAGGACTACAAAAGAAAATGCTTTAATTCGCTTGTTCCGGGAGTGGGTGAGGAGTCAAATTCCGTCAGGCGAGTGAAGCAGGGCGATTCCCTTCGGGATAGCTCCGCTTCACGCACTTTAGAGATGATATCATATCGTGTAAAACATGAGTTTGTAGCGAGGAGTTCACTCCGAGCGAGTTTTAGGAAGACTTTAGTCCTCACTACGAACTTAATTATAATTATTGACCCGGACAGGATATTATTCCCCAGCCAAATCAGCGCGAAACTTCTCCACAACTCGATTTAACTCCACGGAATGAGAAGCCTTAAATAAAATACGATCGCCCGGTGTGACAAACTCCTTTAAATGCCTTGCTAAATCTTCGCGGGAATTCTCCCTCGCAATATCTTCTACCTCCACAAAAGGCAAACCCGCCGCACCAGCCGCCATCGCCGCCGCTTCCTCAAAATCCGCAAAAACAAACAAAGCATCCAGATGCAAATCTCGCGCCGCCCTTCCCACTTGTCGGTGAAATTCGATCGCCCTATCGCCCAATTCCTTCATCGTTCCCAACACCGCAATCCGGCGCTTTCCCGGAGTATCTGCTAACAGTCTCAGAGCCGCCAACATCGACTCCAAACCAGCATTGTAAGTCTCATCCAGAATCACAATGTCCTGCGGCAAATCGTAGCGGCGCGCCCGTCCATCCGGTAACTGCACAGACAAACCTTGCTTTAAAAATTCCCAATCAATACCTAACACTTTTCCTACCGCCAAAGCCGCCAAATAATTTACAGCATTGTGGCGTCCCGGCAGTGGCAGGGGCAATTCCACACCTTCTACAAACATTGTATTATAATTCAGCAATTCCCCGCACAAATCCCCGCCTTCTAAACCGTAACTTAAAGTTTTTCCCGGCCAAACTTGGGCCGCAGTTGCCATTAAGCTGTCACAATCGTGATTGAGTATAGCAATGCTATCCCCAGGCATTTCGGCTAACAGTTCGCACTTAGCTTGGGCGATCGCCTCTTCCGATCCCAAGCGTCCGATATGTGCCGTTCCTACATTAGTAATTACCGCAACAGTAGGACTAGCAATTTGCGACAGCAGCGCAATTTCGCCACTCCCGCGCATTCCCATTTCAATTACAGCATAATTGTGAGAAGGTGAAAGCTCCAGCAGAGTTTTTGGTACGCCAATTTCATTGTTGTAGTTATATTGAGTTTTAAGAACATTTCCCTTCGTTGACAAAACTGCCGCAATTAACTCTTTAACAGTAGTTTTACCTACAGAACCAGTAACAGCAACTATAGGTATACTGAATTGGTCGCGCCACCAACGGGCGATCGACTGATAAGCTTTTAAAGTATCGTCAACGCGCAACAGGGGAAAATTAGGCAATTCCTCTTGCCAATCTCGATCGACAATCGCTGCAATCGCCCCCAAATCTCGGGCTTTTGCCACAAATTGATGGCCGTCAAAATTCTCTCCCCGCAGCGCCAAAAATACTTCGCCCCCCTCAAGAGTGCGCGTATCTGTGGCAATACCTATCCCTAAAGCTGTCAAAACGCCCTCAGACACAGCAGGCAAAGGTACAGTTAAAATTTCAGCAAGTTGGGCGATACTTACGCGACAGACCATAACCAGCACTCACATTTCAAATAATTATTTTCATAGCTAATCCTACCTCGCCCGACCTCACATTTAACTGATTGGGGGCTGCCGACCAGGATTGACCTTGACAATCCTAATATTAAATCGTCAGGCAACCAAGAAATTCTCCCGTACTCCTCACAATCTTTACCAATACTTTACAAAGTCTATGGTGATTTAAGGCCTTGCTAATTACCAACAATTCATGTCATGCTGGTGTTGGTAATTAGTTTAAATAAGCAAAAAATATCGATCTGCTTTAGCTGCTGGCAGATTCTACCCATAAGCCTCATCCGGCGAGCAGCTCGGTTGACTCAATTATTGGGATTCATTGGCCAATTCATTAAGCTAAGAGCGCTGAAAGCTCCTGCCCTAGCCTCGGAGGGTTAATCCACAGTGAACGACTACAATAGACAGAGTTACGAAGAAGAACAGCTACTTTACAACCACTGGCTGGAGTTGGTACAACGAGAGCAGCCTGCAGAACTGATCGGCCGCTTTCGCACTTTGTTTATCGAGGGCGTCGGATATCCCGATCGCTCGATCGCCGACGCACTCGAAAAAATAGCACGCTCAGAACACGCTCAACAAGAATTCAAATACATCCTCAACCGCTGCTGCCACATCCTGATCAACCGCTGGCAAACTTACCCCAGCAAGCAAGCGGCCATCCCTGAATTGATAGCTGTGTTTGAAGAAGCGCCCAAAATATTATTTGGATACAATCGATCGGGGGGGCGAGGCTCCATCCCCAAATTAGTAAATCAATTTATCGAAAGCGAACAGTACCTCACCCTCAAACGCTTAGCCAAAGTCATAACTCACAGCAATGAAGATAGCAGCAACAGCAAAACCCCTGCTAGCCTTGCCCTCGGAACCTTAATTCCCCGTTACCCTTACCTCTACAAACACTGCCTCCTCAGCGACGACAGCACCTACGAACAACAAAAAATCATTAAAAAAATCCAAGCTCAAAAGCAGCAGCAATTTGAGATCAACCTCTCACAATATGTTGCTCACCAAGTGAGAAAAGCTCAAATAGCGCGTCGGGAAACCTCCATTTCCTTCGGCCGAAATATACAGCCTATAAAAAATCCGACCCTGTTGACCGACCCGGAACTATTCTTTGCCCTCAAGCAATTTGTCGGCAAAGTAGAAGGAGCCGATACCTACAGAGAGCTAGCGGGCCGTTTCACGGCCAAC
>JACJNV010000045.1 GCA_014695175.1 Microcoleus sp. FACHB-DQ6
CCCGCGCCGCCCAACAAGGTATCGGTGTCTTGGTTGCCAAATAGCAAATCATTACCCTCGTCGCCCAGCATTGAGTCAGAACCTTTGCCACCGTAGAAACTATCGTCGCCCGCGCCGCCCAAAACGCTGTCGCGGCCGGCACCGCCGAACAGTCTGTCATTGCCAATGTCGCCCAGCAGTGAGTCATCGCCGTCGCCGCCGTAGAGGCTATCGTCTGCGGCTAAGCCCAAAATGCTGTCAGGGCCACCCAAACCAAATATCAAGTTAGCGCCCGCAGTACCTCTGAGGGAGTCAGGGCCGGTGGTGCCCCGAGTGCCGCCAGGTGATCCTCCGGGACTGGTACCGCCGCCGGTGGGGGTTGGGGTTGTGACGGGAATTGGTCGAATTGGCACTGCTGATGGCATGATTCTGAAGATGGGTAGAAATTTGCCATTCTAACTTAGCCTAAAACCGGAAGTTATAAGCTCGCCAACCGCCCAGCTCAGAAATATCGATCGCACCCGCCACAGCATAAGGTTCGCACAAAAAGCCCTGCACCGTGGAGCCGTCCTCCAACACCAGCGTACCAATTCCCAGCGGCGGGGGAATTTTAGCGACAAATCCGCCGAAAGCGGAGATCGACAACTCCCAAACTTCCACCTCGATCGCGCTACCGCCCTCTATCTGACGCACCAATCCCGGCTTGCCCAGAGCAGTACCCGTCAAAGCATACAGCTTGTAAATCGGGCTGGTACGGCAGGCGCGAACCAAAACGCCTCCCCCCTCGATTAGTTGATAATTCAGCGGCTCACCGCTCAAATGAGCGCCAACCACGGCTATTTTGACTCGTTCTTCTGACGGAGGTTGGGCGGCGAGGGCGGGTTCCGGGACGGTTGGCAGCGGCAGACCGGTTGCTCCCAAAGTTCCCCCCAAGCTAGCGTGGAAAGCAGCTCCCAGGCGGCAGAGCGATAAATCGTGCCACGCAGGAGCCATCAGTGTCAATCCTGCGGGCAATCCGCTGCTTTGAAACCCGCTGGGAACTGCGATCGCGCACAAATCGAGCAAATTCGCAAAGTTCGTGTAGCGGCCGAGATTGGTGTTGAGCGCGATCGGCTCGGCTGCAACTTCTGCGACAGTATAAATCGTACCTGTCGTCGGTACCGCCAAAACATCCATTGACTGCCACTGAATTTCTGCAAGCTTGCGGAGTTCGGCCAACCGGTACGACGCGCGGTAGGCAGAGACGGCATCGTAGCGTTTGCCGCCGCTGATAATTTCGTAGACGATCGGATCGATATCCTCTGGGTGCGCGTCGAGGAAATCGCCGATCGCGGCCAACCTTTCTGCTACCCAAGGGCCGCCGTAGAGCAGTTCGGCAGCATCCGCAAAGGGTTTGAAGTCAATAGGTGCGATCGTGCAGCCCAAAGATTGCAAGCGCGCGATCGCCTCTCGGTAGCGGTGTTCGGCTTCTGCATTGCCGAAAAATTCGAGTTCGCTGTCTCCGGGAACTCCCACCCGCAAGCTGGATAAATCCGGCAAAACTTTCGTTTCAGGGCGGCGAGAAAACGCATCCTCAGCGTCAAAACCGCTGGCTACTTGCAGCACGGAGGCCGCATCCGCACAGGTGAGAGCGAACACAGAAACGCAATCGAGCGATCGCACCGCCGGCAGCAGGCCGCGAGTGCCGATCGAGCCGCAACTTGGCTTCAGCCCGACAATGTTGGTAAAAGCAGCGGGAACCCGCCCGGATCCTGCGGTATCGGTACCCAGAGCAAAACTCACCAATCCGGCCGAGACTGCTGCTGCGGAACCGGAACTCGATCCGCCCGGGATGTAGCGCGAATCGAAGGGATTGCGACAAACTCCATAAGGCGTGCGGGTTCCCACTAATCCTGTGGCAAACTGATCCATGTTAGTTTTGCCGATCGCGATCGCACCTGCCGCGCACAGGCGCTCTACGACTGCGGACGATCGCGCTGGAGTGCGAGCAAACTGCGGACATCCCGCCGTAGTCGGAACGCCCGCCCAATCGAGATTATCTTTGATCGCAAAAGGTATCCCGTAGAGTGGTAGCTGCTGCGGGTCTAGGTTTTCCAATGTTTTGGCGCGTTCGAGGGTTTCCGCCAGCGGTGCTAAATAAATCCATACTGCCGGATCTGCATAGCGTTCGATCCGATCGTACACGCTCGCGATTACATCTGCAGGCGCGATCGAGCCGGTGCGGTAGCGATCGAGCAGCGAATGAATGTCGAGACTGTTGCTGTAGTTAAATTTTTCCATAGTGCACCGTCAGTCGATTTTAGATTTTAGATTTTAGATTTTAGATTGAAGAGTTGACTTCACAGGCTGTGTTTGGCGATCGTTATTACTCACGCCCAGAGTACCATTCTCAAGAACAGGCAAGATGCCTGTTCCACAAAGAGTTTATTTCTTTCTTCTTGTGGGGTGGGCATCCTGCCCGCCCATAAAAGGCTTATTGAGAATTGTGGAACATCTCAGTTATTAAAAATAGAAGGTTAGTTTACCGCATTGTCGATCGTACTCGCATCCAGTCTAGGACTCGAACTATTTCTTGAGAAATATTCAACCATGACCTTGCGGGTTTCGTCTTTCTGTGCAGGTAAACTTCGCGATTTCCCATCGGCCCGTCTCATCGCCCGGTTTAATTTTCCAAAAATATTTATTTGATAAATTCGAGAAAAACCGTTTTTTGTAACATTTTACACATTTTCTCATTAAGTTTGCTGTTAGGGTTTGAAACGTAGCAATATAGTAAAATTGCACGCTACATTGTGCTTACCTTTAAAAAAGCTAAGTGCATTGCTGTTACTGACAGTCTCGAATAACTCCTTGGGTTGCAAACAGGACTTATACAGACAAAAACAAAAAAAATTTAACCGCTTCTAGGGTTCCGATTTGAATCATTTTCTAACTCAGCTTAGAAAGTTCAAGTGCTGGTCCGAGAGAAGCAGACTGGTTGCCCCAATATTTTAATGTTAGGGAAACACTAGCCAGTTACACGGCGGGATAAAAGCCCGGGAGAAACGCGATCGGTCAGCAAGACTCGGTTCGTTAGCTCTCGGGCTTTATCCTTGTATATCAAGGGGGTTTGCGGCAGCTAAGGAAGCCAAAGAAGGTGCAAAAGCTCGATCGACATATTCACCTCTAACCAGCAACCAGAATATGCTATGAATATCCGATATTGCTCCCCCAAAATAACGCGATCGCCCTTGTCCTACTGCGCCCTATTTTTCATCACCTTGTTTTTCGCTGTCGGCTGCGTCAACCCGGCAATTTATATCAAAACCACGACTGAAAGCGAAGCAGCTTCTTCAGTAAGTGCTGATGCAGTTAGCCTCGGATTCAGCGCGTGGCCCGGCTGGTTTCCGTGGCAAATTGCCAAAGAGCAAAAGATATTTGAAGCCAACAATGTTGCTGTAGACTTAAAATGGTTTGACGGCTACTTAGAATCGATCGGCACCCTCACAGCAGGACAGATAAATGCTAACAGCCAAACCCTCGGCGATACAGTAAACTCTATATCAGGCGGCGCCGACCAAGTAATTGTTTTAGTCAACGACAACTCGACGGGAAATGACAAAGTGATTGTCGCCGAAGGCATCAATTCTGTTGCCGATTTAAAAGGTAAAAAAGTTGCAGCCGAGGAAGGTACAGTAGATCACTTTTTATTGCTGTTAGGGCTGAGAAAAGCAGGTTTATCAGTGCGGGACATTCAATTTGTACCGCTGGAAACCGGCAAAGCTGCGGCGGCTTTCGTCGGAGGGCAAGTCGATGCGGTGGCAGTATTTGCGCCGTTTACCACGCAGGCATTAAAACGATCGAACAGCAAGGAACTGTTTAGTTCAAAAGATTTTCCGGGGGCGATTTCCGACCATTTGGTATTCACCCGAAAGTTTATCGGCGAACACCCAGATCGAGTGCAAGCCCTGGTCAATTCATGGTTTGCAACATTGGAATACATGAAATCAAATAAAGACAAATCTTACCAAATTCTAGCCAACCGCGCCGGAGTCAGCGTTGAGGAATACAAAGAATATGAAAACGGCACTAAGATATTCACGATTGAGGAAAACTTGAAAGCCTTTCAACCGGGAAATGACATGACATCATTGCCGTTTGCAGCGACCGAAATGACAAAATTTCTCGTCGATGTAAATTTAGCAAAAACCCAACCCGATATCAGCAAATTATTTGACGATCGTTTTATAAAAGCTTATGCGGAAGGTAAAAGCTAAAAGGCAGAATTTACGCTTTTGCAGACACAAAAAACTTTCAAAAATATTATTTTTTAAAATACCAAAAAGCTACTCAAATTACTCGCTCAACTGTTCTGCAATTAAATCATGCCACCAAATCCCGATCGCCGATCGATTCAATCCCACCTCAAGCAAAAAAGCCTAAATCCCACCGTTTTCTGGCGGATTGCGGAAGAGATACCACAACCCCTCAATATTGGGTTAACGGTAACATCGATCGCACTGCCGGTGCTGCTGTGGTGGCTAGTAACAACATTCGCCAACGTAGACCCCAAATTTTTGCCTTCCCCCGGCAAAGTTTTAGAGGCATTTGGTCGGCTGTGGAACACTCGCGAACTTTTGAAAGACACAGTAGCGAGTTTGTGGCGGGTGGGAGTGGGCTTTCTGTTCGCCTTGGTTTTTTCCATACCAATTGGCGTGCTGATGGGCAGTTTTCCCAGTATTCGCGCCTTGCTGGAACCCATGTTCGGCTTGATGCGATATATGCCCGCACCAGCATTCATTCCCCTGCTAATTCTCTACTTGGGAATCGGCGAAGAACCCAAAATAATGCTGATATTTATCGGCGTCTTTTTCTTCAATTCGCTGATGGTGATGGATACAGTCAAGTTTGTTCCAAAAGACTTGATCGAATCTACTTATATGTTGGGCGGGAATCGCTGGGAAATCCTAACTCAAGTTATTTTTCCCCACGTTTTACCGGGAATTCTTGATGCTAGCCGCATTAACCTAGCTGCGGCTTGGCAATTGGTAATCGTCTCGGAATTGATTGCCGCCACCGAAGGCTTAGGTCGCCGGATCAGCGTCGCAGGTCGATTTCTCCGAACCGATGAAATTTTTGTGGGGCTGATTGTCATTGGGGCGATCGGACTGACTTTTGACTTGCTTTTTCAATATCTGCTGCGGGTTTCTTGTAAATGGTCAAGTCAGAAACAGTAAGCAGATGTTAAAAGGCAGAATGGTGTCATTTTTTTACTTACAATACAGAGGATAAACTCATGTTTCTGCAAATCAACAATCTCCACAAAAACTTTGAAACGAAAAACGGTAAATTAGTTGTCCTCAAGGACATCAATATGAGCATCAAGCAAGGCGAATTTATCTGCGCGGTAGGCGCATCCGGTTCGGGCAAATCTACTCTGTTGAGGCAGATTGCGGGATTGGACAAGCCGACAATAGGGGAAGTGAAAATTGACGGCAAGGAAGTTGTTGCGCCTGGGCCGGATAGAGGTATGGTATTTCAGCATTACACTCTTTATCCTTGGATGAACGTGCAGGAAAATGCCGAGTTTGGTCTCAAACTTCAAGGCGTGTCCAAGAAAAAGCGGCGCGAACAAGCGAGCTATTATTTGAATGTGGTAGGATTGACGCAGTTTGCTTCGTCGCTGCCGAAGGAATTGTCGGGCGGGATGAAACAGCGGGTGGCGATCGCCCGCGCCCTCGCTTCTGAACCTAAAGTGTTATTAATGGATGAACCTTTCGGCGCCTTGGATATCCACACTAAAGAATCGATGCACGAATTTATGCTCGATTTGTGGCGCCGCACTCAGATTACAATCTTTATGATTACCCACGATGTCGAAGAAGCGGTGTTTCTTTCCAATCGGATTTATGCTTTGGGCGCTCGTCCCGGTACAGTGAGAAAGGAAATGTCGATTAATTTGCCCGATCGCACTCCCAGCGTTAAACGCCACGCCAAATTCCACGATTACCGCGACGAACTCATGGATTTGATGCGGAAACACGGACAGGAAGCAGTTGCAATGGCTGCTTAAATAGAAATAGGTTTGTATTTGCACTTTTTGGGCGGGCAGGATGCCCACCCCACAAGAAAACTTACTCTTTGTGGAACAGGCATCTTGCCTGTTCTTGAGAATGGTGCAAGATGTAAACGGACAGGAAGCAGTTGCAATGGCTGCTTAAATAGAAATAGGTTTGTATTTGCACTTTTTGCGCCTGCGCCAACAGTACAACGGCCAACCTAAGTAAGTGGAAACTTAACATCTTGCACCATTGTCAATTACCTATTTAGGAACGGGCAAGATGCCCGTTCCACAATAAAATTGAGTTTTGTGGAACGGGCATCTTGCCCGTTCTTGAGAATGGTGCAAGATATCAGTGGAGATAAACATTACATTCGGAGAGGGCGGGTTTGGTCGCTACAAAATACTATTGTTTTGTTGCGCTGACCTACCCAAATACATCAAGAGGAACGTATGGTGCAACTATCGATCGACACAAACTCACAAATAGATTCTGACCTCGTATTAATGCAAGAAACCGTACCGGGCGGCGCGTACTGGTCGGGGGTCATCAAGCGGGGAAACACCCTGCGAATCACCGATTTAGAAGGCTCTCGCGGCGTTTCCATGCTGTGCTACAACGCCGACAATGCGATCGAACGTTTCAACGCAGCAGACACCGCCAAAATTCAATTCAACGCCTTTCTCAAAGAAGGCATGGTGATCTACACAGACATGGGGCGCATCCTATTTTCTATCACCCAAGACACCTCCGGCTGTCACGATTTGCTAGGAGGATGCAGCAACGCCATTAGCAATGCCAAAAAATACGGCGAAGGAGACTGGAAAAACTCCCGCGACAACTTCCTCAAAGCCCTAACTCGGTGGGGATTGGGCAAAAAAGATATCATGCCCAACCTCAACTTATTTACTCGCATTGCCGTCAAACCCGATGGCACGATGGAGTTTCGCGAAGGCTGCGAAAAACCGGGGAGTTTTATCGATTTGCGAGCAGAAATGAACGTATTGACAATTATCTCTAACTGCCCCCACATCCTGCATCCTGGTTCAATTTACGATCCAAAACCAATCCAAATTCAGATTGTGAAATCCCCCGCACCCGCACCAGACGACTTGTGCCGCACCGCCAACCCGGAAGCCCTGCGCGGCTTCATCAACACCGATGCTTTGTTCGTGCAATAGACCCGATTCCAGCACTCAATCTTGTCCGCATAAATCTGCGGTGAAAAATTCTGCACTTCCATCATAAAAAGTGAACCATGATTGCAACTAGCCAACAAATCCTCGATCCAAAAACAGCAATTTATAACGAAGTCTTACCGGCCAGACATCCCTGGTCTCGTGTCATCAAAAAAGGACAGATTCTTCGTATTGTAGATTTAGGCGGCAATCAAGCAGTAGATTTTTTAGTTTACAATGCCGATGACCCTTCCGAACGCTATAGCGCCCCCGATACGATCGTCAATCAAGGCAACATCTTTGTCACTACTAACAGCCAACTCCTTTCCAACGAAGGGCGAGCCATGATGACCATAATTGCTGACTCCTGCGGGCGGCACGATACCTCCGGCGGCGCCTGTAGCTGCGAGAGCAATTCGGTGCGGTTTGGGCTAGATAAAAAATACCAGCACGCCTGTGTTGAAAATTTCCTCGCCGCAATTCTTCCCCACGGTTTGGGCAAGCGAGATTTAGTCAGCAATATCAACTTCTTTATGAATGTTCCGGTTAGCGAAGATGGCACGCTTGAAATTGTTGACGGCATCTCCGATCCGGGAAGCACAGTTGATTTGCGAGCCGAAATGAACGCGCTGGTTGCTATTTCTAACTGCCCGCAAATGAACAATCCTTGCAATGCTTACAATCCTACGCCGATTCAGTTGATTGTTTGGGATTCCGTGTAATCTAATATGCCCGCCGAGAGGGGGACGCTGGCACTATTGTTAGCGCCCTTCCCTATTGCCCCAAAAAACTTGCATGGCATTCCCAAGCTTTCCTATCTAGAAATTATCTGCGTTTATCTGCGTTCATCTCCCTTACATCTGCGGTTGACTTATCAATCAAAGAATTATACAATAACCCAAATGTTTAACAAAGTTTTGATTGCCAATCGCGGTGAAATTGCCTGCCGAATTATCCGCACGCTCGATCGCCTCGGAATTGCTTCAGTAGCAGTATATTCGGAAGCCGACGCCCACGCCAAACACGTTTTCGCCGCCAGCGAAGCCGTTTGTATCGGTGCAGCCGCCGCAGCCGAGAGTTATTTGCGGTTCGATCGCATTCTCGAAGTTGCGCGCCAAACAAAAGCTCAAGCTATTCACCCGGGTTACGGCTTTTTGAGCGAAAATGCTGAATTTGCCGAAGCTTGTGCAAGCGAAAATATTGCATTTATCGGCCCGACTCCGAGTCAGTTGCGCTGCTTTGGATTGAAGCACACCGCGCGGGAAATAGCCGCTGCAAATCAAGTGCCGCTAACTCCCGGAAGCGAACTTTTAGCAAGTTTAGAGGATGCCCAAAAAGCGGCTGGGGCGATCGGCTATCCGGTGATGCTCAAAAGTACCGCAGGCGGCGGCGGCATTGGTTTGCAGGCTTGTTTTGGCGATCGAGATTTGGCAGAAGCATTTGAAAAAGTACAGCGTTTGAGTCAAAGCAATTTTAAACAAAGCGGCGTTTTTTTAGAGAAATACATTCAAACAGCCCGGCACATTGAAGTCCAAATCTTTGGAGATGGCAAAGGCAATGTCATAGCCTTGGGCGAGCGAGATTGTTCGGTGCAGCGGCGCAATCAAAAAGTAATAGAAGAAACCCCCGCCCCTGCTATTACCGACGAACAGCGAAATCAGTTGTACGGTGCAGCCGTGCGGTTGGGAAAAGCGGTAAATTACCAGTCAGCCGGTACTGTTGAATTTGTGTTTGATGTCGATGCGAAACAGTTTTATTTTTTGGAAGTTAACACGCGCTTGCAAGTTGAACACGGCGTTACTGAAGCTGTCAACAACATCGACCTCGTTGAGTGGATGGTAAAACAGGCTTCTGGAGATTTGTTCCCCCTGGAAGAGTACCGCTATCGGCCGCAGGGACACTCAATGGAGGTGCGAATTTATGCGGAAGATGCCGGCAAGAATTTTCAGCCGAGTTCCGGGTTGCTGAATCAAGTTGCGTTTCCCGAAAACGTCCGCTGCGACAGTTGGATAGAAACCGGCACGGAGGTTACTCCTTTTTACGATCCGCTGCTAGCCAAAGTAATCGTTTGCGGGGATAATCGAACGCAGGCGATCGCTCAACTCAAAGCTGCTTTAGATGCCAGTGAAATAGCGGGAATTGAAACTAATTTAGATTACCTCCGCCAGATTTTGGACGATTCCCGATTCAACCGGGGCGAACTGAGCACCCGCTTTTTAAACTCTTTTGAATACGCACCTTTAACGATCGATGTATTGGATGGGGGAACCTACAGCAGCATTCAAGATTATCCGGGGCGGATCGGCTATTGGGATGTTGGCGTGCCGCCTTCTGGGCCGATGGATCATCTGGCATTTCGATCGGCAAATCGTTTAGTAGGAAATCCCGAATCGACAGCAGGATTGGAATTCACAGCGACAGGTCCAACTCTGCGCTTTAATGCCGATACAGTTATTAGTTTGACTGGTGCAATTATGAAGGGAACCCTAAACGGCGAATCGGTGCCGTTTTGGACGGCAATTCCCGTAAAAGCTGGCAGCATTCTCAAGTTAAAAGCCATTCAAGGCGGCGGCTACCGCACTTATTTAGCGGTAAAGCACGGCTTTAATGTCCCCGATTATTTGGGCAGCAAATCAACTTTTGTACTGGGCAAATTTGGCGGACACGCGGGCCGCACGCTGCGCCCGGGAGATGTGCTTAAACTGCTTCAAACTGCAACTCTGGAAGCGGAAATATCTTTGCCTCCGGAACTAATTCCCACCTACAGCAATAATTGGGAAATCGGCGTTTTGTACGGGCCTCACGGCGCGCCGGATTTCTTTACTGAGTCAGACATCGAAATGTTTTTCTCTACAGAATGGCAGGTGCATTACAACTCGACGCGGACGGGCATTCGGCTGATCGGCCCGAAGCCCACCTGGGCGCGTCAAGACGGAGGAGAAGCGGGTTTGCACCCGTCTAACATTCACGATAATGCTTACGCGATCGGCACGATCGATTTTACGGGCGATATGCCTGTAATTCTCGGTCTTGACGGCCCGAGTTTGGGAGGTTTTGTGTGTCCTGCTACTATTGTGCAGTCGGAATTGTGGAAAATCGGGCAACTGAAACCGGGGGACAGCATTCGCTTTCACTGTTTGAGTTTTGCTGAAGCTTTGCAGCGGGAATTAGCACAAAATAGGCAAATTGCTACTTTTAGTTTGCCTGTTTGTGGGGAAAATGCGGAGGAATTGCCCGCAGTTCCCGCTTCTCCAATTTTGCACGAAATTCCCGAATCTCCGGGACAGGTTGCTGTTACGTACCGTCAAGCTGGGGATAAATATATTCTAGTTGAATACGGCCCGTTGGTGCTGGATTTAAATTTGCGTTTTCGGGCGCACGCCTTGATGGAACAGTTGAAAGCAAATCCGTTGCCGGGTGTTATCGAATTAGTGCCGGGAATGCGATCGCTCCAAATTCACTTTGACAGCCGCCAGATTTCGCAACAGCAGCTAATGCAGGCGCTGATTGCGGCTGAGGCGGAACTTCCGGCGATCGAGGATTTGGAAGTGCCGGCGCGAATTGTGCACTTGCCTTTATCTTGGGAAGATGAATCGACGCTGTTGGCCATTGAAAAATATATGCAGTCTGTGCGATCGGATGCACCTTGGTGTCCCAGCAATATTGAGTTTATTCGCCGCATAAACGGGCTTGACAGCATCGAACAAGTCAGAGAAATTGTATTTAATGCTAGCTATTTAGTGATGGGTTTGGGAGACGTTTATTTAGGCGCGCCCGTCGCGACTCCCCTCGATCCGCGCCACCGTTTGGTTACTACTAAATACAATCCCGCCCGCACTTGGACTCCTGAAAATGCAGTTGGTATTGGCGGCGCGTATTTGTGCGTTTACGGGATGGAAGGGCCGGGAGGTTATCAATTTGTCGGCCGCACGGTACAAATGTGGAATCGGTTCAAACAAACGGCGGATTTCCAGTCTGGTAAACCTTGGCTTTTGCGCTTTTTTGACCAAATCAGATTTTATCCGGTTTCTCATGAGGAATTGCACCGCTGTCGGGAAGAATTTATCGAAGGGAAGTTTAAATTAAAGGTTGAGGAAATCACTTTTAATTTGAGAGAATACAATGAGTTTTTGCATTCTATTGCGGGCAGTGCTGCTGAGTTTAAAGCGCAGCAGCAGGCGGCATTTAATGCAGAGCGCGATCGCTGGGCTGCATCCGGGGAATTTGAAGCTGAATCTGCCCCAGAATCCTCGGCGGATGTGGGTTCTGAAACGGCGGCGGAGGTTGCTTTGCCGAGCGGTTGTGAGGCAGTCGTCGCTCACGTTTCGGCCAATGTTTGGCAGGTGCTGGTTAATGTTGGAGATGCGGTTGCTGAGGGCGATCGCCTGTTAATTTTGGAAGCGATGAAAATGGAAATTGCTATTACTGCTGATGTTGCGGGCACTGTTGCCGAGTTGTTTTGTGAAAAGGGGCAAACGGTGACAGCCGGACAAATTCTAGCGGCTGTTCAACCGAATTAATTCCTCTGTTGTCACTTCGGGGACAGTAGAAGCCGTTGGATAATTGCGGGATGATTTTGATTGTTTTGTGGGATGGGATATCGTAGCCAGTCAGGTGTATTTTCACTGAAGGCGGGACACCCCACAAGAATCATCATCAAATTGTGCAACCCCGGCTCATTTAATGAAGGTTTAGCAGCAGTTAGGGCTTCAAAAGGGTGGGGATACATCAATCAAGCAGGTCAGTGGGCGATCGCCCCGCAATTTTCGGCGGCGGGCAGTTTTTCGGAAGGCTTAGCCGCTGTCAAGCGCGATGGCAAATCTGGCTTCATCAATCAAGCTGGAAAGCTGGTCATTTAGCAGGTTCGGGCTTTGTTTAGGCTTTAAATTTGTTTAAATCTCGTTAACTTAACTTCAGCAGCCCAGAAGAGAGTGGCAAACCATCCTGAAATACCAGCAATTCTCCCGGCTGAATTTGCGTCCAAACTTCGTTATCTGTCAGCGGAAAAGTCGCAATAACAGCCACGCGATCGTCCTCGTTGGTCAATTCCCGAAAATCGACTGTTACATCTTCGTCGATCGAGTGAGCGCTAGCAAAAGGTGCTTGTCGCACAATATAATGCAGATTAGTAGAACAATGGGTGAACAAGTGTTCTCCATCGGAAAGTAAATAATTAAAAATTCCGTGTTCTGCCAAACTTTTAGTAATTTCCTGCAGTACCGGGTAAATTTCCGCTACAGCAGGCTTACTTTGAGGAAAAGTGGAGCGCAGCTTTTCTAATATCAAACAGAATGCTTTTTCGCTGTCAGTTTTGCCAACCGGTTTGTAAACTCCGGCACATTCTGGATAAAAATTTTCGAGATTTCCGTTGTGAGCAAACACCCAATAACGTCCCCAAAGTTCCCGAATAAAAGGGTGGCAGTTTTCCAGAGCAATTTCGCCTTGCGTAGCTTTGCGGATGTGAGCAATGACGTTAGTTGAATGAATGGGATAGCGACGCACTACTTCTGCAACCGGAGAAGCAATCGCAGGTTTAGAGTCTATAAAAAGGCGACATCCCAAACCTTCAAAGAAAGCAATTCCCCAACCGTCTTGATGAACGTCTGTTCTGCCACCTCTTGCAGAAAAACCCTCAAAAGAAAAGCAAATATCTGTTGGAACATTGCAGTTCATTCCCAGTAATTGGCACATAGCTTTTAAATCTCTGGAGTTTGAATGGATGTCGCAGCTATTGGCAGCTACAGACTTGCGATTATACTATTATAGTATGAATTGATTTAGCCTTATAAAAAAAACACAATAATTTTGGATTGTCAACCATAATGCTACTTAAATTTTAAAAAATGCGTGAAGCCAAGCTATCCCGTTCGTTAAGCGGGCCCGTTGCGGTAAGGAATCGCCCAAAATTCAATCGCCTTCCCCGGAGACCAGTCTTCATCGTTCCATTTGTCCTGCAATTTTTTTAATTAAATTTATGTAAAATTCACTTTTGTGGGGGAAAGTCTGAAAGTTGTTTGATATCCTTCAAAACTATTTGAGGCTTCCCTTTGTACTGTTCTACCTTCCCACTGACATACACATATCCCCGTCCCAGACCCGCATAACGCTTCTCGATTAGCCGCTTCAAGGGAGCCATTTCATCAGTTTCAGCATCTGGTATCCACAAATCTAATTTATGATACACCGAACCAGCATAAATTAGAGCGCTCCCCCCGATCCATTTATTAATCCCAGCCTGCAAATCGCAGAAAATAGTAAGAGATTTAGCTTTCTCAGAAGCAGCTAATATTTTCGGGTAGTGCAACCTCAAAGAAAGCACTCCTGCCGTTGCTTCCGACAACCGAAACTCTTCAACAATCGAGCCTCGCATCGACCACCAAGGCAGTAAATTAGCATAGTTGCGAGAGGGGATTTTGGCATTAATAATCGGATTCCAAATCATCAGATTGTAAGCTTTTGCTGCCGATTCTGCCTCAGTCATTTGTCGGTGATACAATCTGGAGCGCCCGTATTTGACGAAGTAGGGACTCCAGCCTTCTTCAATCAGTTTAAGATTGTAATTTTCTCCATCTTTATGTACGTAACAAAGGAGACGCCCGTAGTTGTCGCGGTGTTTTTGTAGAGCCACTTCAACCGAATCGTCTGTATCAAATTCTATGTCAATTTGAGCAAGTCCGCCATCTGCTGTGGTGAAGTATTTTTTAGCCATTTCCGTACCTGCTTTCCCCGCCGCCGTTACAGGTTTGGAGCCTCCCGGATGACTTTCTTCTGTATCGACGCAAATCAGGCGCAGAGCCTCTGTTTGGCCGTTAATAGAAATTTTGATGCTGTCGCCATCAACTACTTTAGTTATTTGCAGGTTCGGAATTCTGGTTGCCATATTTTCAACCCTGTTGCACTTGAGATTTCATGCAGGTATCGGTTGAATCATACACGAGTTCGCTATCAATAGCAACTGTAATTTTTGTTGTTTGTATTAATATTTGTCAACTGTGGCGTATTTTATCAAATCGGGGAAAAAATCTCGAAAATCTGATTCTAATCGCTGATAGTTAGCTGTCAAATCTTCTATGCCGCTTGCCAAGTTATTTGTCCGTTTGAGTCGCGCCGACATTCTTGTAAGAGTGATGCCGATTTCGGCAATTTCCTGATAAGATGAAAGCAAGTCGCGGGCAATTATTGTGGGCAGCACCCGCTGGAGAGAGTCAGGTAATATATCGCGGTTGTCTCGCAGGATTTTATAGACATCCTGAGAAAAATCCCGGAGCGGAATTTCTGAATATTCCAGCCAATTTTTAGCCAAGAAGTGGTCGTAAAACACGTCAATCAAAACTCCGGCAAACCTGCGTCTGTGGGAAGAAACAAGGCTTTTACTCGATCGCACTATTGCGTGAGAGTCCGTGTAGCTATCTACTTTGCGGTGCAAATCGATGCCCTTTCTAATTTCCTCGGGATAAAGGTTGACGGCCGAACCTTTGACAAAATCTCCTAAGAGGTTGCCAATCAGGGATTCTGGCGTGCCTTCTGATAAGAATAGATGAGCCAAATAATTCATCGATTATCAATTAACTTTTGTGGAGCGATCGAGTTTCACCTTCCAAGCTCCTGATATATTCGCGAATCACATCGGTTTTTGTTCGACCGCTGTTCGCGCAATAAGCTTCCAGCCGAAGCATTTCGATTTCAGGCAGTCGAATGGTTAGAACTTTAACATTGTTACTCATACTGCAATTATACTGAAAAATGCAGTACAATTATAGCAGATAAATGCGCCTTGGCAGAATGTTGCCGCACCATGCCAAGACGACTTCCCCGAAGTTGAACGTCCAACAAAGGAGCAATTTAATTATGATTCAAGATCCAGAAAAAGATCCTGAACGCTGGGACGAGCCGATTTTAGCGGATAATCCCAGGCAAGCGAAACAGGAGTGCCAAAAACGAGCCGATCGCTACCGAGTTGAATTAGAATCTGTAACTCAACCCGGAAAAGTCGAAAATCGCCCTCAAGTGTACCGTTGCAACTACAAGGAGAAAGAGTAATGGCTGTTCTGGAATGTGTAAAACCAGGTGCTAAATTCGGTCAAATTATTCTGGCCGTCGATCTGACTGTTGCCGGTGCTGTCGATCGCGTTCTGGCAAAAATTCAAGACTTGGGATATGACCCAGAAATTCGTCATGTCAACTATCCGTCTGGAGTTCACGTCTTGGCAATTCTCAAAAACGAACAGCATTCAGAAGCAGTCGATGATGACTACTTGTTAGACGAGTGGCTGCAAGTAAGATCGGAAATTAACCCCGATGCGGTTCATTTGTGGCGCGGTAAATAAACCAATTAACCATTAAACCGCAGATAAACGCAGATAAACGCAGATGAGCTGATGGGAATTTCATCTGCGTTCATCCGCGTTAATCAGCTAAAATCTGCGGTTGCATACCCCTACGAACCACCCCGCAATTTATCCAAAACCGTCCGGTCTTCCAAGGTCGAAGTATCTCCAGAAACCTCTTCTCCTGCAGCTAAAGAACGCAGCAACCGGCGCATAATCTTCCCGCTTCGCGTTTTCGGCAAAGCATCGGTAAATCGAATTTCGCCGGGACGGGCGATCGCCCCAATTTCCTTAACAACGTGCTGCTTCAATTCCTTAGCCAATTCATCGCTAGGTTGCTGCGAGTTGTCCAACGTGACAAAAGCCACAATGTCCTCACCTTTGATCTCATCAGGTTTACCAACAACCGCAGCTTCCGCCACCGCTGGATGCGATACCAAAGCTGACTCGACTTCCATTGTGCCGAGTCGGTGTCCGGCCACATTAATTACATCGTCAACGCGGCCCATTACCCAGAAATAACCGTCTTTGTCCTTGTGCGCGCCGTCCCCAGCAAAGTACACGAATTCGCCATCTTTCGGGTGCAAATATTCCCAATAGGTGCGGCGGAAGCGATCGGGATCGTTGTAAAGCGTCCGCATCATTCCCGGCCAAGGATGTTTCACCACTAAATAACCGCCGCTTTCGTTAGTTACTGGTTCGCCATCTTGGTCAACAACATCGACCACAATTCCGGGGAACGGTAGGGTTGCAGAACCGGGTTTTGTAGGAATGGCACCGGGCAAAGCGGTAATCATAATTCCCCCGGTTTCTGTTTGCCACCAAGTATCGACGATCGGACAATTTGAGTTGCCAATTACTCGTTGATACCACATCCAAGCTTCGGGATTGATCGGTTCGCCGACGGTTCCTAACAATCGTAAAGATGACAAATTGCGCGCATTCGGCAAGTGTTCGCCCATTTTCATGAATGTTCTGATCGCAGTGGGTGCAGTGTAGAAAACGGTGACGCCGTATTTTTCGATCACATCCCAAAAACAGCCTGGGTTGGACGCGCGGGGCGCACCTTCGTACATGATTGTGGTCGCGCCGTTGGAAAGCGGGCCGTAGACTATGTAACTGTGGCCTGTAATCCAGCCTACGTCTGCGGTGCACCAGTAGACATCGGTATCTTGAAGGTCGAAGATCCACTTGGTTGTCATGTGGGTGTAAAGGTTGTAGCCACCTGTGGTGTGGACGACTCCTTTGGGTTTGCCGGTACTTCCGGAAGTGTAGAGTACGAACAGCATATCTTCGCTGTCCATTGGTTCGGCGGGGCAGTCGGCGGAGGCGTCTTTTTGCAAGTCGTGCCACCAAAGATCGCGCCCGGGTTCCATGTGCACTTGCTGTTTGGTACGCTGGACGACGAGAACGTTGGTAACGCTGGGTGTGGCGTTGTTGGCGAGGGCTTTGTCTACTTGTTCTTTGAGGCCAACTGCTGCATCTTTGCGGAAGCCACCGTCAGCGGTGATGACGAGTTTTGCTTCGCCGTCGTTTAGCCGATCGCGCAAAGCTTCTGCACTAAAACCGCCAAAAACAACGCTGTGTACTGCACCGATTCTGGCGCAGGCTAGCATGGCGATCGCAGCTTCGGGAATCATCGGCATATAAATGCCGACGCGATCGCCTTTTTGGACTCCCAATTGTTTGATGACGTTCGCCATTTGGCAGACTTCGCGGTGGAGTTGCGCGTAGGTGAGGGTGCGCGAGTCTCCGGGTTCGCCTTCCCAAATCAGGGCGGCTTTATTTTTGCGCCAAGTGGTTAAGTGGCGATCGAGACAATTGTAAGAAATATTAATTTTACCGTTGACAAACCATTTAGCAAAAGGCGGCTGCCAGTCGAGCACAGTATCCCAGTTTTGGAACCAGTCTAATTCTTGGGCCGCGAGTTCTGCCCAGAATGCTTGGGGGTCAGCTTTGGCTTTGTCGTAGAGGGCTTGGTACTCTTCTAGGCTTTTGATGTGAGCTTTTTCGGAGAATTCAGCGGGCGGCTGAAATAGCCGTTTTTCTTGCAGAATTGATTCGATGGTATCTTGTGACATCGTTCTTAACTTTAATTTCGGTTAGTCTTTGTAACTATTGTTTGCATAAGTTGGGGCCAAAGTATGTTTATTTTCCTTAAGACTTTGGGAAATTTTGTAATAGGTTGAGAGGTTGTTCTTTTTTTGCTCGCCGAGGAATGCCGATTAACGCAGATGAAGAGGAGTTTTTACCCTATTTAATGCTTGATTATTCTTGGAAATTATTGTGCTACACAGTTTTAAATTGTACTTTTTTGTAAATTATATCAGCTATAATTAGGTAGTTAGTAAAATTTAATTAAATGAAAGCTATGACGCAAAATTTAGAAGCAAGCCAACTTTCGCTAAATGACGTTCGCCGCCTTCTCAAACTGGAAGAACGAGAAGGAGACGCCTTCACCGATTTTTTCTCTTTGGAACCGCTGTCAGAATTAGAACAGCAGGAAATATTAAAAATTAGAACTGACTTTCGACGCTACTTATCCGCAGGAAAAGTTTCAGAAGAACTTGTTAAATTTTTAGTGCTTTCACCGTTAATGAGATTAGCAGGATTTTTTGATATTCCGATCGTGCTGACAATGGAAGATAGCATCCCGATCGAGGTTGAGGATGGGGATACTTTAATTAAAGGGCGGTTGGATGTTTTAGCGGTAAATCAGCCGGATGCAGAACTCGCGGCGGCACAGTTTTGGATTTTGGTGGTGGAGGCGAAAAATAGTGCGATCGCACCTTTGACTGGTTTGCCGCAACTCCTGACTTATACTTATAAAAGTTTGCAGCAGCAATCGTCTGTTTGGGGATTGACGACGAATGGCGAAAGTTATCGGTTTGTGCGGGTGACGCGGGGAAATCCTTGTACTTATCAGATTTTACCGGAATTGAATTTGATTGACCCAGAGCGATCGCTCTTGTTGACGCAAGTGTTGAAAGCTATTTGCAAGTTGCAGAATGTGCAGTTGCAATTAGCTTAACAAGGGCGATCGCATGGGATGTTATGGTGAGGATGGAGTCCTGTGCTCGATCGGTGGATTTGGCGGTTGTTGGGTATTTTGAGTGGTGATGTACGTTGTTACTAACGGAATTAGGGCGATCGCGATCGGTACTACAACTTTCTCGATCGACCACTTGATGTTTGAATTGTCAGATTTTTTCACTTGATTTACCTTTTTAGCTGATGTAGTCTTGTTCTGGGGCAGCCGTTTTAAATTTTTCATTTAGTTAATTCCACTATCTACAATTTTGATAATAAACTAACTTTATTACTATTATTTGATTGATAAATAAAATCGACAAAGTTGTCAATTGCCTGGGAATTACCAATTTTTTTGACAAGGGAGTTGAAGGGTTTGTGAAAAAATCTTCACAAATTAGCTGGTGTTTGTCAATTTGTGAAATTAAACTGGCTATCGGGGCTGAAGCTGATAACTGTGGTAAATTAGTAAGAGTGGTAGGTAAAGCGCTAAGGCAGGTATGCGGATGGAACGAAAAGAGTTTGATACCATTTATCCAACAGGGCTAACACCCAAACAGCATGAGGTACTAAAGCTGTTTTTGCAAGGGAAGTCAGACGAAGATATCGGTAAATCTTTATACATCACAGAATCAAGTGTCAGACATCATATTTCAAATATCTGCAAATTATTTGGTTTTAAAAATGAAGAGGGCGAACGTTGCCGACAGCGTGATGAATTAAACCCGCTATTTGTCCAGTATAAACCTGAATTAGTTAGCGATAAATTAAAAGCAACTTGTGAAAGTTACCCTGACAATCCAGAACAAGTTAAATTCTACTATGTAGAGCGCGGTTGCGAAGATAAATGTTATGAAAAAATTTTAGAAAAGGGAGCGCTCATTCGGATTAAAGCTCCTCAAAAAATGGGCAAGACTTTACTGGTGGATAAAATTCTCGATCGCGCATCGCAAGAAGGTTACAAAACTGCACTCCTCAGTTTTGAGGACGCTGACAGTGAAGTTTTGGGGGATTACCGGAAATTATTGCAGTGGTTGTGTGTTACTCTGGGGGACTTACTGGAGTTGGAGAATAAATTAGGGGAATATTGGGATGAATCTTTAGGTATTAACCATAATGTCACTAAATATTTAGAAAGGTATTTATTCAAAGATTTTTCTCAACCTTTGGTACTGGTATTAGAGAAAGTAGACTTGGTTTTTGAGCAAGCTACTTTTAATGTTGATTTTTGTCGCTTACTGCGTGGGTGGAATGATGCAGCTAAAAGGAACGATCGCCGCAGTGCAATCTGGCAAAAAATCAGGTTAATTGTCGTTCACGCTACAGAAGTTTACAGTTCTCTTGATATCAACTCATCTCCTTTGGCGGGTGTTGGGTGGACTGTAGCTTTGCCAGATTTTACCCAGGAAAAAGTGCAGCAGTTAGCGCGGCAGTATCGACACAATTGGCTGAGTACAGAGGAGATTCAACAACTTATGAAAATGTTTGGTGGTTATCCTTATTTGGTGCAAACTGCTTTTGCTTACCTGCAAACTCCTCAATCTTCTCTGACTAAGCTTTTGCAAATTTCACCTACTGAAGAAAGTCCCTTTATTAATCACTTGCGAGAACTTTTAGGTCAGCTAAAACGCTGTCCAGAACTCGCCGAAGTTTACCGAGAAGTCGTAACTAAAACTCAACCTGCGAGCCTGGAAACTCATCAAATATTTAAGTTAGAAAGTATGGGATTGGTGCGAGTGGAACATAATGATTGTTTTCCCCGCTGCGATTTGTACCGTCAATATTTTTCGGTGCGTCTATGACTTATCAATATATAGCTGAATCAACTCTCCCAGAAGATACCGAAACCTATGTAACGCGAGAAGCTGATAGTCAGCTTTATCAAGCGTTGCTGGAAGGTAAACTCTGTTATGTTTTCAATTCTCGCAAAATAGGTAAGTCTAGCTTAGCGCTTAAAACTATGAAGCGACTGCGAGACGAAGGCATTGTATCGGTTTTTATTGACCTGTCTGGCGACGAGACGAAGTTAGAGCATCCCGAACAGTGGTATGCTAATATACTTGATACTTTGGCTTATGAATTAGACCTTGAGGTTAATTTAAAAAGCTGGTTGGAGCAACGAAATTGGCTGTCTCCCTTGCGTAGATTTCGGGAATTTATTGAATCGGTGATGCTGTCGCAGGTTTCCGAAAAAATAGTCGTTTTTTTTGATGAAATAGATAGCGTTCTGAGTTTGAATTTTTCGGCAGACGATCTATTTGCTTTTATCAGAAGCTGCTACAATCGCCGTACCCAAAATGCAGACTACAATCGCATCACTTTTTGTCTGTTGGGCGTCGCAACACCTTCAGATTTGATTCAAGATAAAAAACGCACCCCCTTTAATATCGGTCAAGCTATTGAATTAAAAGGTTTTACTCAGGAACAAGCTGCACCTTTAGCGAAAGGCTTAGAAGGAAAAGTCGATCGTCCCATTCAGGTTTTAAATGAGATTATAGACTGGACGGGCGGACAGCCTTTTTTGACTCAAAAACTTTGTAAAATTGTCCTAGAACAAGCAGAAACCAGAAATCCTGACATTGCCGAACTGGTACAAGCTTACATTATTAGCAATTGGGAAGAAAACGACAATCCCGAACACCTCGGAACAATTCGCGATCGCATCCTCAGCAACCAACAGCGTACCAGCCAACTCCTCGGCATCTATCAGCAAATTATTACCCCCCCTAACCCCCCCTTGCCAAGGGGGGGGACAGATAGCACCGATCCCCCGTTACTAAGTATGGCGAAAGATAGCACTAATTCTCCCTTAGCAAAGGAGAAAAAAAACAATCTTACTCCCCCCCTTAGCAAGGGGGGGCTGGGGGGGGTTGCCGCTGATAACAGTCCCGACCAAATGGAGTTACAGTTATCGGGATTAGTTGTTAAAAAAAACGGTCAACTGCAAGTTTATAATCGTATTTATCTAGAAATTTTCAACCTCGATTGGGTAGAGCAAGAATTAGCCAAACTCCGTCCCTACCAGGAAAACTTCGCCGCTTGGATCGCCTCAAATCGTCAGGATACTTCCCGACTGTTGCGCGGCCAAGCGTTGGATGATGCGTTGCAGTGGAAAGTGGGGAAACGTTTAAGCTATCAGGATGATCATTTTTTAGATGCCAGTCAAGCTGATGAACGTCAAGAACTGAAAAAAAATAATGAATCATTAAGAGAATTCCGTAAACAATTCAGGGAAGTTTTAAAAATCGAAGAAGCTGGACGCAATGCCTTAAAGCTTTTTCTGTCGGAGGGAAAGCAAATAGAAGCCTTGCGGATAGCTATCAAAGCAGGAGAAGATTTAAAGAAGTGGATACCAGATAATCCGCCGCTTTCTGAATATCCCGTTACCAATCCTCTGTTAGTTTTGCAGAATATTCTTGCTAAAATCCGCGAAGAGTACCAGTTTGCCGGACATAATTCTTTGGTAACAAGTGTCAGTTTTAGCCCGACAGGGGATGCGATCGCTACTGCCTTAGATAACAACACCGCGAAATTGTGGGACTTGCAGGGTAACTGCTTGGTAACATTCACCCGACATAATAACTCGGTAAGAAGTGTCAGTTTTAGCCCCACAGGGGATGCGATCGCTACTGCCTCAATAGACGGCACAGCCAAATTGTGGGACTTGCAGGGCAACTGCTTGGTAACATTCACCGGACATAATCACTGGGTAACAAGTGTCAGTTTTAGCCCCACAGGGGATGTGATCGCTACTGCCTCAATAGACGGCACAGCCAAATTGTGGGACTTGCAGGGTAACTGCTTGGTAACTTTCACCGGACATAATAACCTGGTAACAAGTGTCAGTTTTAGCCCGACAAGTGATGCGATCGCTACTGCCTCCTATGAAAAAACTGCGAAATTGTGGGACTTGCAGGGTAACTGCTTGGTAACATTCACCGGACATAATGACCCGGTAACAAGTGTCAGTTTTAGCCCGACAAGTGATGCGATCGCTACTGCCTCATATGACAAAACTGCGAAATTGTGGGACTTGCAGGGTAACTGCTTGGTAACATTCACCGGACATAATAACTGCGTAAGAAGTGTCAGTTTTAGCCCGACAAGAGATGCGATCGCTACTGCCTCAGATGACAAAACTGCCAAATTGTGGGACTTGCAGGGCAATTGCTTGGTAACATTCACCGCACATAATAACTTGGTATGGAGTGTCGGTTTTAGCCCGACAAGTGATGCGATCGCTACTGCCTCCTATGACAAAACGGCCAAATTGTGGGACTTGCAGGGTAACTGTGTGGTAACATTCACCGCACATAATTATTCGGTAACAAGTGTCAGTTTTAGCCCCACAGGAGATGCGATCGCTACTGCCTCATATGACCACACTGCCAAATTGTGGGACTTGCAGGGCAACTGCTTGGTAACATTCACCGGACATTATTATTCGGTAACAAGTGTCTGTTTTAGCCCTACAGGAGATAGGATCGCTACTGCCTCATATGACCACACTGCCAAATTGTGGGACTTGCAGGGCAACTGCTTGGTAACATTCACCGGACATAATCACTGGGTAACAAGTGTCTGTTTTAGCCCTACAGGAGATAGGATCGCTACTGCCTCATCTGACAAAACTGCCAAATTGTGGGACTTGCAGGGCAACTGCTTGGTAACATTCACCGGACATAATGACTCGGTAACAAGTGTCTGTTTTAGCCCCACAGGGGATACGATCGCCACTGCGTCACATGACAGAACTGCCAAATTGTGGGACTTGCAAGGCAACTGCTTGGTAACATTCACCGGACATAATGACTCGGTAAGAAGTGTCAGTTTTAGCCCCACAGGAGATACGATCGCCACTGCATCACAAGATGGCACTGTCAAATTGTGGGACTTGCAGGGGAGTTTACTGGCGGACTTTACCGGCTATAAGGGCAATTTACTCAAAGGTGAGGCAGATTTTGTGGAGTTGAAAAGTCTGATTTTGAGTCTTTGTTTTAGTCGGGACGGGAAGTTTTTAATAACTGGTTCGCGGGATGGAAAGGTGCGGTTTTGGCCGATCGAAAGTTTGGACGAGTTGTTGGCGAGGGGGAGGCAATGGCTTGGTGAGAAAATTTAACCCCTGATGCACGCGGATGATTGGGATTTAGCAACTATTTTACGATTCTTTTTCACTTGTTCAAACTGCTATTAGCTTTACCCACTTTAGACACCAGAATTATTGAATAATTCGGGTATCTAGCAGACTACAAGCCGGAAATTTAAAAGTCAAGATTTATTAAGATTTTACAAAAAAGCGATGACAAATCACAAATCATGTATCTAAAATAAGAGACAAATTGACCCGGAAACTGAAGGTAAGAAAATGTCTGAACTTAGACAAAATCTAATTACCAGAGATTGGGTAATCATCGCCACGGAACGGGCGACAAGACCGGATCAATTCGCTAACAAAAAAAAGTGGGCAGCAGTAGTGCCACCGCACCGTGCCGATTGCCCGTTTTGCGTGGGAAATGAGGAAGACGCAACCTTAGAAACTTGCCGTTTGGGCGATCGCGCTGACTGGAAAGTCAGGGCAATTTGCAACAAATATCCCGCCCTCTCCCCGACAGCAGAATGGATGAGGATATCATCGGGAATTCACCGCACGATGGCGGGAATCGGCGTTCACGAAGTAATTGTCGAACACCCGCGGCACGATTTGACGACAGCTTTGTTGAGCGTAGAAGAAGTTGCAAATATACTTTTAGTATACCGCCAGCGCTATGTAGAAATTAGAAAAAATCCCCACATTGAAACAATTATTATCTTCAAAAATCACGGAGAAACTGCCGGAACTTCTCTCGAACACCCCCACTCGCAGATAGCAGCGACGCCCGTTGTACCCAGCCAATTTCGCAGCCGCATCGACGAAGCTATTAGATATTTTGACGACACGGGAGAATGCCTCTTTTGCCGGACTTTGGAAGATGAATTAGCGGCGAAAGAAAGAGTGATTTGTGAGAGTGAACATTTTGTGGCTTTTATCCCTTACGCTGCACTTTCACCGTTTCACACTTGGATTTTTCCGCGCCGGCATTCCTCTTCGTTTGATGAAATTACTGATGCGGAAATTACCGATCTTGCTGATACTTTGAAAACTATACTGGCTAAGCTTTATTACGGATTGAACAATCCCGATTACAACTATAATGTTCGATCGGTGCCCATCGCCCAACGGGTCACAAAATACTTTCACTGGTATATTGCAATTATTCCCAGAGTGACGAAGCAAGCTGGGTTTGAGTTGGGCAGCGGGATGTTTATCAATACTGCTTTGCCCGAAGAAAGTGCGGCGTTTTTGCGTTCCATCGAAATTCCTACCGACAGTAATTTCCCCCCCATCTAAAGTATCCTACATCACAATAGTCAAATTTACTTCAAATTGGGGTGGAAATGCACGCAGGCAGTCTGAATTGCGAGTCTGTCTTGGGGGAGGAAAGTGATATTATTTGAGATTTGATATTTGAGATTAAAAAATTGGGGATAACGAATGATCTAAGGGTTTAGATCACCCGGCTACAGTTGCATTCTTTTGTGAAACTGGTATCATTTACGAGCTCAACTTATGAAGGTACAAATACTTAGGCATTGTACCAAACTCACAATAAACTTTCGACATACTGCCAGCCGTCGTCGCTAAAAGTAGCTCTCAACATATCTCTAATTTTGGCATCGATCGATAATATTTCCTCGCCCGAATCACCATTCTCGCCGATTTCGCAACTGTCTTCAGACATATGTTCTTGGATATGGGCCAGAGTATGAGCGAAATTAGCCAGAAAATAATGTTCGTGCACCCACGCTGTCGGATCTGGTATTTCTGCACTCCCAAAAGCTCGATCGACTAAATCTTTTTTGGCAACATCGTCAGTCTGGTTTTTCATGTTGAGTTCGATTTAGGTAGAACTGGTAACTTATCCATTTTAAGCTTAATTGTCAACAGGATCGCGATCCTGATCGACCACAGCAGTGACAAATTTGTGTATTGTGTGCGATCGCGATCCTAATTTTTTTGTCGATCGCGTGTTATCATACTACATCAAACTCGCTGGCCAATAATTTTTATCTCCGGCAAAATACACTTGGGCATCATTCCGTGAACTCCTTTTTGGGGATTGTTGACAGCCTGCGTAATCCGAAAATTTACGGCAATGGAACACAAAACATAAGCATCTTCCTCTTTGAGACCTGCAAATTTTTGCAGCCAATAAACCGTCTGTTTTACCGCCATCTCAAACGCTTCATCTAATGTTCTACCGAATCCCATAATCACAATATGAGTGGGCGTTTCAGCAAACGGAAATATCAGAAATAAATCCTTGCGTAAGATAATTTGAATAGTCCCGTTCATCGAAGTTTCAATCGCAGTACCGTCAACTTCACCGTCTCCTTGTGCCGAATGCCCGTCGCCGATGGACAGTAAACCGCCGCGCAGGAAAACAGGTAAAAATAACCGCGTTCCTGATTGGAGTTCCCGATTGTCCATATTGCCGCCGTAGCGCTCTGGAGGAATAGAAGAACGGTTGATTTCTGCATTGGCAACGCCGATTATTCCAAAAAAAGAATGCAGGGGAATCCGAATGCCGCTACCTGCAGGAAATTCAGCAATTTTTTGCTCTAAATCTAGCGGAATAAACCGCAATTTAGGTTCGGAGAAATACTCCGGTAAAGCTCCCCATCCAGGCCGAATTGCATTAAATCCTACTGGTAAACTCGGGTAAACATCCTCAATGTGAATTTCTAAAACGTCTCCCGGTTCGGCATTGTTAACATAAATCGGGCCTGTCAGCAAGTGGGGCCCCGGCCCAACTTTGCGGTTGGGAGGCAAATTCTGACAAATATCTAAAAATTCGGGGGTGAGAAATTCCGGCGGCGCCTTGTCAGCAACATAATATCCTGAATAGGTTTCGATATCGATGCGATCGCCCGAATCCACCCTTAAAGCAGGTTCGATATTCGGAGAAAAACCGCCCAAGTGTACGGTTTTGCAGTTAGCCTTGAGAAGGTGGCGGGTCATGGGATTTTAGATTTTAGATTGAAGGAAGGGTGTTAAGAATGTTATATCGCAAGTCTTAATCATTTTTGAGAATTTTTTTTTAATGAACCACAGAGGGCGCAGAGGGCGCAGAGAAAGAGAATGGAGAGATCAGAAGATGTGAAAAAATGGTTGAAGTTTGTTAGATGTGAGATATTTTACTAATTTCTTAACTTTTTGATAACGTTGGTAGTTTAAAATTTAAAGTTGGCGGGACGGGTTTATATGTATTTGGGGGGGAGTTCTGTTTTGCTGGTGAAACCCCCCTACAACTAATGACTAATGACTTATGTTAACGCCTTTGCCCAATAAAGTACAAATTTCTCACGGTTATTCTCGCAATCCCTGGTTTTTTGCTGTTTTGATTTTGATTGTCCTATTGCTAGGTTTCATTATGCAATCTTACCTTAATCAACCTCAGCTTTTAACCGATCCCTTTCTGCAACTCCCAACAGTAAACTCGGTGCGAGTTGTCTGGTTTACCGAGTTTGCCGGTACTCGCAACACTGTTGCTTACGGCGAAAATTTGAATCAAACTGTGACGGCAAATACTACCAAGCTGAGCCGCACTCGCGAAGACAAAGACTCTCACATTTCCGATGAAATCAAACAAAGGATAATTGACAGCAATCCAATTGTCCGCGACATCTGGCGCCACGAAGCAGAAGTTCCCAATTTAATGCCCGGTATTCGCATTCCTTATCGAGTCACCAGCGAAAGGAAAGACGGCGCATCTGTCAACAGCAAACTTTTCACTCTTTCTCCGACACCAGCAGCAGGAAGGGCGCTCAACATCCTCCTCACGTCCGACCATCAATTGATGCCTATGACAGCAGCAAATCTCCAGAAAGTAGCCGAAACAATTGAGAGAGTTGACGCGGTTTTCATGGCAGGGGATTTAATTAATATACCCGATCGCGCTTCGGAATGGTTTGACGACTACCGAGGCCGCGCCTTCTTTCCCAGTCTGCAAGGTCGCGCATTTTCCGAACTCGACAAAAACGGCATCAAAACAGTTTACAGCGGCGGCGAACTGATCCAACACGCGCCTTTATTTCCCGCCATTGGCAATCACGAAATCATGGGTCGCTTTGCAACCAACAGCAAACTCGATGAGCAATTTAACGATCCTTTTCCCCGCGCCGCTGCCGAGAAAATATACGCTCAACGTGCTGCCTCTTTGAATCCCAAGAATGACTCTTCTGTGCGGGAAATATGGCTAAAGAACAATAGTTTTAATAGCGATACCTATGACGAAATTTTCACTTTCCCGGGAGGAAAAAATTACTATGCTGTGACTTTTGGGGACGTGCGGTTAGTAACTTTGTATGTTGCGAATATCTGGCGGACTCCGAATTTAGATCCGGGTGCGAGAGGCAGGTATCGGGAACGGGACGAAGATTTTAATAATCACGAAAAATGGGGATACGGACAGCATATTTTTGAGCCTATTGTCAAGGGCAGCGCTCAATATACTTGGCTGCAAAAAGAGTTAAAGAGTGCGGAATTCCAGCAGGCAAAATATAAAATTGTGATGTTTCACTACCCGCCGCATTCTCTGGGTGACAATATTGTACCTGCTTATACTGATCCAGTACAAATAGTCGATCGCGCTCTCGATGGCGAGATTAAAATGGTGCGTTACGAGTATCCGAAACAGCAAGATTATCTGATTCGGGATGTAGTGCCGCTACTAGAAACAGCGGGAGTGCAGTTGGTATTTTACGGACATTCGCACTTGTGGAATCGGTTTGTAAGTTCCAGCGGAATGCACTTTTTGGAGACTTCTAATGTGGGCAACAGTTACGGTGCTTTTGCGGGGGAAAAGCGCCGATTTGTGCCGCCGGCATATCGGGAAGATTACAGCGCAATTGGAGACCCGAACGGATTGGAACCTGTGGTGCCGACTGTTGCGCCTTTGTTGGCAGAAGACGGGCGGCCGCTGCCGTATATTGATAGCAACGATATTACGGCTTTTACTATTTTTGATACGGGGGAGGGTACGGTTAGCAGTTACTATTTTGATACGCGGAAACCCGAGTCGGAAGTGGTGAAGTTTGATGAGTTTAAGTTAAGAAATTCGCCCTCTAGCTTAAAAATAAGTAAAAATTAAAAGCCATCGTTTTCCTAATCGATAAATTAGTTAGGGCTTGCTGGATAAGTGCAGAAAGGTTACACGGCTTGGTTATGCGATCGTCCGATCAAGGAAAGTGTGCAAGATAAACAGGTAAAATAGTACAAAAGCCTTGCATCACCC
>JACJNV010000046.1 GCA_014695175.1 Microcoleus sp. FACHB-DQ6
GCATTGCTAATAATGTTAAGAAACACCCTGCCGATGTCTTGTGGCACCACGTTTACTTCGCCTATGTCATTGTCGTAGTCAGTTTCTATGGTAATGTTAAAACCAGCTTCCTTTGCTCGCATCCCGTGATAGGCTAAATTGATATATTCAGCCAATAAACTATTTATATCTGTGGCTTCCCACTGGCCGCTTTGTCCCCGGGAATGCAAAAGCATATTGCCAACGATTTTATCGGCTCTTTGACCGTGTTGATTGATCTTTTTAAGGTTGGCTTTAAGATCGGTTAACAACTCGGCAATATCCTCACTGGTTTCGGGATCTAAACGTTCTCCTTGATTTTCAATTTTTTCAAACAGTTCTTCGGTTAATTCAGCAGAAAGTTCGGAAAAATTGTTGACAAAGTTTAATGGGTTTCTGATTTCGTGGGCAATCCCTGCTGTTAAACTGCCCAAAGAAGCTAGTTTTTCTTGGACAACAATTTGATTTTGCATAGCCTTGAGATTTTCTTCTATCCGCTGGCGCTCTTCAACTTCATTCTGCAATTGTTCTACAGTATGGCTGAGTTCAGATGTACGCTCCTTGACTTTAATTTCTAGTTCCTCATTAGCTTTTTGTAGGGATTCTTGGGCTTGTTTGCGATCGGTGATGTCGCGCACGATCACGACATATTCTTGTAGCTCTTGATTGGAAAGCGAAGCCTCTTGGGAGAATCGGTTTGAGATGGCAACTTCTAGGATGCGCGAGTCGCTATCGGGTAGGTTAAGAGTTTGTTCGCTGCGGATGGGCCACCGTTGTGGCCCAAAAGCCAATCCGGGGAGTAATTTGTTCAAGTGACTCCCGCTTAATTCACCTCTGCTTAACTCAAATAGACGCTCAGATGCTGGGTTAGCCTGACGAATCATCCCATTTTCATCCAGCACTACAATCGCGTCTATGGCAATTACAAAAAGTTGTTCCGCGGCCTCTCGTGCCTCGTCCATTGAGACGACTTGGGGTAAGCTCGTCCAGCAGGCAACAGCCACCCCGACAAAACTAACTGTCAAGATCAGCACTGCCAAAAGATTAGAGCCAACACTAGAGTGGGCCTCTAATTGGGATCTAAAAACCCAGCCAATACTGACGGCGCTACAGACTAGCAAAATCAGAACTATAACCTGAAACGCCACAAAATCTACCATCTGGCTATTGCGCCCCGCCCTGTAATGCCGAATCCACCAAGCCGGATGGAACGGCGCAAAGGAAATGCGACGGATAGCCGCATCCACTGCCAAAAAAGCCACAGGAAGCAGCAAGCTGATCGTCACGTCTTGCCAACTCCAGTTCAAGCCTCCGACCGCCAGAACAACTGCCACTAAGAAGAAGAAGCAAGCCGCCCACCAAGGCCATCGCACTTCGGGCGATCCTCGCCGCAGCCACAGTCCCAGATATAGTGCCATCAGGGTAATCAGGAAGCCTGCACAACCGACCACCACAATACTGGTTACATCTCCCCAAACCAGACCGATTAAACTGATTAAAAGGGAAAATAACAGGGCCGGTTCCAGGACGCCCCGTCTGGAGATGAAAGCAAAGACTGGTGAAACCTGTCCGTCTAGAGCGAGTTGGTATAAGATGCGCGGAGAGTTGGAAACGCAGGTGGCGGAAGAAAGAAGACTGCTTGAGGCCAGCAGGAGTGTGACGATCAATGAAGCTGATTGACCCCAGAATGGTGAGGCGGCAGCTAATAGGTTCTTAAACGAGTCTTCGCCCAGTCCTGGGGAGGTTGCTAAGCGCATCAGTACCCAGGAACTCCCCAGAAACACGGGTGGAATCAGCCAAGCGGCTAAGCTCAGAACCTGCAAAGTTTCAGTTGGACGGCGGCTGTCGGCGACAAACGAGGAAGCGGTTTCACAGGCGCAAGCACTGTAGATTGCAAAGAATGACCACTTGGCCCAGTCAATAAAGGTTAAAGTTGGCCAACTGGTGGGGAAAAATCCGGGGCTATCTGGGGAGAAGGCTAACCATCCTATGCCCTGAATGGTAAACACCAGTAGGAATCCCACTGCCGGGATAATGAAAAATGCGTGCAGGATCGCTAAGGCGCGGCTGCCGCTAAACGCCAAAATGTAAGCGATTAGTGTAAATCCAATTCTTAGCTGCGTTTCGGGACAGGCAATGCCCAAGGGTTCTAGGTTGGCTTGGATCAGCGCCGTAAGGACGATCGCGTTTACTGACGGATATACTGCCCAGGCGAAGAAGTAGGCGATCGCCGCATAGCTGCCCAGAAGCGGATAGTTGCTCAGTAGCCTGGTGATATAGTTGGGCGTTCCGCCTGACATTTCTGGCCACTGTTCCCCTAAGCGTTTTACTTGCAGGTTCAGCATCACCCCCACCAGTACGGCGGGCAGCCATACGAAAATGGCATTTGGCCCGAGGGCCGCGTGCATTAGTGGTGCAATGCTAACCCACGAGATATGACCAGTCATCCCGAAGCCCCACGTTTCAAGGGGACTCAGGGTTCTCGGCAGGCGCATGAGCGATCGCCTATTGAGATTTTCTGTTGGGGAAGGCTGAGTTGGTTCTGAGTGGTAGCCGTTTTCCGGCTGGTGTAGGATGTGTGTCGCCATCTGTTTTACCTATATATTTTTTGGATGTTGAAGTCGCTACCCGATGTTCAGCTTTATAAATCTAAAATTTTTTCTGTTAATAATTTTTCCTAGCCTTAAATTTTGGCTAAGCTGCCTTTCCCAGTCAACCCTGAAAATCTATCTCAATCCATCTTCAATATTATCTTATTACCTTTTATTTCTAAATTCTGAGTTTTGCTAATTTCGCATTCTTTTAGCCATGCCGTTGATGGCTTCGCCTAAGTCGTTGGGTGTTTAGGGACTTCAGGCATTACATAGAAATTGGGCAGGATTTACGCAACAGTCACACCTTTGTGTACCAGCACCAAAAAATTAGACAATAAATATCGGAACCTCGCCAATTTTTAGTTGCTCAATTAAATAATTTGATAGCAGCCGTGTTTAATTTGATATATTGTTTGACGAGTTTTCTCGGCTAAACTTTTGAGCGCCTACCCCACACAAGTTCATGGCAAGCAATATGACTTCTTTGAATTCTAGCTTGACGGCAGTGGCAATATTCTCTCCCGGTTAGTTGCTTAATTTCCCTAGGAAATTGCTCAATTTTCCAACGAATAGCACACAGTTTTTTTACGTCATTCGTGCTGGCTTGAGTTTAGTCGTTAGTCGCGACTCTCAACTTTTCAGTGCTTCGGACTGGTTAAGGTGATGGCTGAGGGCGTGAGCACGCCCTCACCATGTGCCAGTTTCGTAAGTCCTGTAGTTATTAGTAGGGTGCGCCGAGGCGCACTTTACTACTACAGATAGTGTTAAAAATACAAGGAATGCAGCGTAAGTCCTGTTCTTCCTTCTTCCCTCTTCCTTTTGACTTTATAACTTACTCAAAAAATGGTTTAATCTGCTATTGGTAGAGTCTCTGTGCGCCGAGGCGCACCCTACAGATAGACTTTGTGCGTCGAGGACTGTTCCCTCTTCCTTCTTTCTTCTTCCTTCTCAATAAAAAACCCCGGTTTCTTCAAGAAACCGGGGTTTTTTCTACCAACTAAGAGAGGAGTCAAAAGTTAACAGGTAGCGGTTGGCGGAATTCTGCATTTCTCGCACAACCCTCTAAACCAAACTACGGGCAAATTCTAGTGGCAGCTTCTTTAAAGCTGTCTCATTTCCTCTTCAAGCACCCGAACCAAATCTTGGTTCCCACTGGATCTCGCTACTTCTATGCGGTGTATCAGTTGCTTGTGAATGTTAGCGCGGTGGGTTTCTGCTACTTTTTTTACGTTTTGACGATTTGTGTTCATGGTGGACGTTCCTTATATAAAATTTGGTGTACCTGCTACTTCTCTAATATAGCGCTAAATTTCAAAAAGTATCTAAATTTACAAAAAATTTACAGTTATTGACCGATCGCCCCAACTAATGTATAAGATTGGCCATAAGTCAATAGCGATATCTTGACAATCAAAAAAAAGGCAGAAGCCTAGAGCAGCAGAAAGCAGAAAGCTAGAGCAGCAGAAGGCTAGAGCAGCAAAAGGCAGAAGGCAGAAGTAGAAATTCTCCCCGTCTCACAACATTTACTCAAAGGGTAAGGTACTTATGGCGTACCCAACATTTACTCAAAACTCAAAACTTGCTTCAGCGCCTCTACCAACTGCTGAAGGTGTGCGAGCTCGTGAGTTGCCATCAGCGAAATCCGAATTCGACTGACACTTACAGTCGGAGGCCGAATCGCCGGAGCAAAAATACCCATCTCCTTGAGTTTGCTCCCTACTGTTAAAGCTGCCGCTGCATCTTTTAACGGAAGACTGAAAATTGGGGAGAGGGAATTGCTAATTGGTAATTGGTGATTGGTAATCGCGCAATATTTGAAAGTTTCGATATTTTGTCGCAACCGAACTCGGCGTTCTGGTTCTTGCTGTACAATCCTCACAGCTTCCAAAGCAGCCGCCGCATCAGCAGGCGTCAATGCTGTAGTATAAGTCCAAGTCGCAGCTCGATTACGCAGAAAATCAATTAAAGCAGCAGAGCCCGCAACGTAACCACCTAAACTTCCCAAAGCTTTGCTGAGTGTCCCCACTTGAATCAGTGGTGTTCCCGTACACCCGAAATGTTCTGCACAACCAGCACCGCTAGCACCGAAAACTCCTGTAGCGTGAGCTTCATCTACTAATACCATGCAGTTAAAGGTGTCTGCCACAGCCAACAACTGCGGTAGCGGACACAAGTCCCCATCCATGCTAAAGACGCTATCGGTAATAATTAAACACTTGCGGTATCTTGCGCGATTTTGCTCTAGCTTGGCCTTTAAATCCTCAAGATTGCAGTGATTGTACTCTAGGGCAGTTGCACCGCTGAGTGTGGCTCCGTTTTTCAGGCTCGAATGGTTGTACTTGTCAGATAATATCAAATCGCGCTTGCCGACAACGGATGCGATCGCCCCTAGATTCGCCAAATATCCCGAACTGAATACTAAAGCATCTTCAGTTTGTTTTAAATTAGCAAGAGCTTGTTCTAGCTGTCGGTGCAAATCGCGGTGTCCGCTGACCAACCTCGAACCCGTCGCACCCGTACCAAATTCCTTAGTGGCAGCCATAGCAGCTTGAATTAACCTCTCATGGCCGGCAAGTCCCAGATAATCGTTGCTGGCAAAGTTAATCAGCCTGTGGCCTGCTAACTTTACCACAGGCCCAGGGCAACTATCGATCGATTGTGGCGATCGATACCAATGGGCGCGGCGAATAGTGTCGAGGGACTTGTCTATCCAAGCGTAAGGGTCAGCGTTCATATTGGAAAGCGATCGGGTAATACGTTATATTAGCTGGTGATCAGTTCCTCCGCATCACATAAGCATATGCCACTCACTAAAAAATACAGATTAGTCACCCGCAGCGATTTTGACGGTCTTGTCTGTGCCGTTTTGCTCAAAGAACTCGATATGATCGACGAGATTAAATTCGTGCATCCTAAAGATATGCAGGATGGAAAAATCGCAATAACAAATAACGATATTAGCACCAATTTACCCTATGTGGAGGGAGTTCATCTAGCTTTCGATCACCATTTCAGCGAAACTCTCAGACACGAGAAAATCAAAATTAACCACATCATCGATCCCTATGCAGCTTCTGCAGCTAGGGTACTGTACCAATATTATGGAGGCCAAGCAAAGTTTCCTGATATTTCTGAGGCGATGATGGCGGCCGTTGACAAATCAGATTCCGCTCAATTTGCCCAAGAAGAGGTTCTGCATCCGCAAGAATGGGTGCTGTTAAACTTCATAATGGACGCCAGAACCGGGTTGGGAAGGTTTAAAGACTTTACAGTTTCCAATTATCAGTTAATGATGCAGTTAATCGATTACTGCAAAAATCATACCATCGATGAAATATTGCAGCTTCCTGATGTGAAAGAAAGAGTAGACCTCTACTTCGATCAAGAAGAAAAATTTAAAGAGCAAATACAGCGCTGCGCCCAAGTATATAATAAGTTAGTTGTTTTGGATTTGCGTAACGAAGAGGTGATTTATGCGGGGAATCGTTTTGTAATTTATGCTTTGTTCCCCGAATGCAATATATCGATTCACGTACTTTGGGGACTGAAACAACAAAATACTGTTTTCGCAGTTGGCAAGTCAATCTTTAACAAAACTTCTAAAACTAATATTGGGGAGTTAATGTTAAGATATGGTGGCGGCGGACACCAGAATGCCGGAACTTGTCAGATTGAGAATGATAAAGCTAGCAAAGTTTTGACAGAGTTAATTGCCCAGATAGAGCAAAATGGTTAAATTGGCTTTATCTTTTTTGCAGTCAGGACTTGAGTCTTTGATTATTTTATTTTTCAGGACTGAAGTCCTTACTACAAACGGGGATTTTCAGGACTGAAGTCCTTACTGCAAATGGGAGTTTAGTCCTCAAGGTTTTGAGCTGGCGGGTTCTGGGTATTGAGATTTTCTGAACTGTTGCCTTTGACTGCTGGCAAGTGGTCTACCAAACCCATATCAAAAGCGATATCCGGCAACTCATCAGCGTTATATTTTCCTGGCTCAAACAATCGCCCGGGAGTAAAACAAGGCTGTTTCAATCGTACCATTTCCCCCGGCGAAAACATTCCCCTAAACATTTTGCGTTCGAGTCCCATAATTTCTGCTCCTAAAACAACTTTCGCATTAATCTTAGCAATTTTTGAGCGGCAGCTTCCCAATTAAATAAATCCGCCGTCTCTCTAGCTTTTTGAGCTACCTGAAAACGCATCGGGTCTTCAACAATTTTTCGTAACTGTTGGCGAACAGACTGAACGTTTGGCTCGGCCCAATGAGGAGCATTTGTAATTTTTAGATACTGAGTATCGTAACACTTTCCTACGGGAATGAGCTCGTAAGCAATGGGATAGCAGTTATCAGCATTGGCGTACTCAGTCGGGCCGCCATACATAGTCATAGCGACAGGTAAACCCGCAGCAAAGGCATCCAAAATTTTAATCGCAAAACCCTCGCCGCGAAAGGGAGCTAAAAAAGCATCGGCTGACAAGTATAAATCAGCTAGTTCTGCTTTATTACAAAATTTAGGCATTATCCGAATTCTTGACTTGAACTTGCCGAATTGTTTTTCGATATTTACGAGATGTTCCGCTATAACATCTGGATATTTTCCGCCATCTTTGATTATTAACTCTACCTTAGAATCATTTCTAAACTCTTCCCAAAAAGCTTGAATGGCGAGATCCGTGCCAAATCTATACAAATCAACCGAATTGGTCATGTGCAGAATATACTTTACATCTTTTTGGTTTTTTTGCGGTCTGGGAAAATAGAGTTGCGAGATTAAAGGATTGAAACCTAGAGGCATGACGGATACTTTGTCAGGCGGACATCCAGCTTTTATTAAGACGTTTTTAGAATATTGGCTGACGGCTAGTTTGTGAGATGAATTATTGACGGCATCGTAAATCCAGTAATCATAATCATCAGTATTTTTGGCGAATTCGTAATTGATAGCAAAAAGTTCAAAATTGAGATGTCCCTTGAGTTCTTTTAAAAAATAAGGTTTCCAGTAATGAGACCATTTTATCTGAAATAAGTCTGATGGTGCGGTGTTCATCCACTTTTCTAGCAGGTGGTTTTCTTCGGTTGTGGAATTGTCGCCGACCTGAGAAGAAATTGTTGAAGGTTCGACCGAAATTGGAATTCCCATTTTGTCTAAAGTTTGCGCCAGGGATAGCGTAATATCAGCGAAGGAGTTAAAGTGTTGAAAACCAACGTTAAAGTGAACCATATTTATTGGTTATTACTTATTAGTTATTGTTGGAGACAAAGCCTCCGGGTATGTATTCCCAGACCGAGCCTGGGGACAAGACTAGAACACTAAAATACCCCCATAAAAATTAAGAAATAAAAAATAACAACTAACTAATGACTAATTGGCCGATCGCACTAAAATGACTGTACAGTCGCACCCGCGCGCCACAGCTTCCGGGATGTTCCCGTGAATCACCTGCTTCAGCAGCCCTTCGCGGCTAGCTCCCAGGACGATCGCATCGCACTGATCGTTCTGAGCCAAATCAATTAAAGCATCAGAAACCGATTTAGCGCAAACCGAAGTTGCTATTATCGAACAGCTAACCCGGCGCTTGATAAACTCCGCCGCTTGCTTTAATTCGCCGCGATCGGGTTCTGCACCAGAAGGCTGGTGAACCTGACACAATTTAATCTCCGGTACAGCACTCGCAGCCACCAAAGCAGGTAGCAGCCGCAAAGCCGCAGCTTGCTTGTAACCGCCGCGAATAGGCACCAACCAGCGGTGCAAACCCATCAGTGTATGCAGTCCCAATTCTGGGGCTGGAATGTCTGAATTCGGCGGGGAAAGTTCAGTCTCAGGAGTCGCTGATGAATCTGAGGATCTCGCCAATGCGGGATTATCTGCGCCGTCAACTCCTTCGGCATTTAAGTCCCATTCTATAGACGCATATTTCCGCCCGCTAAGAGCGGCGGAAAGCTCATTTTTCTTGCGGGTTGCTAATATTTTTTCGCTCCATTTAACCAAAATAACCTCGCAGCCGGCTTGCCGAATAACGGTATCGACCACATCACCAAAAATGCGTCCACTGGTGGATGTTTCGCCTTGCCATCCCATCAAAATTAAATCGATATGTCGATCCTTAATTGTCTCTAAAATCGCGTGAGGCACGTCATGAGCTACCCGTATTTGGGTGTGTACAGGCAAGTTCAAATTGCGAATAATTCGTTCGGCTTGTTGCAGCAGGCGGCGGCTTTTTGTTGTCCGGACTGCGGTTTCTGAGGGGGAACTGTTGCGCGGTACTAAGATGATTTGCAGGCATTCTAATTCGTAATTGCGATCGCGCGCAATCGCCGCCGCCAGCCGCAGCAAAGCGGGTGCTGTTTGGGGGTTGGAAAGCGGCACTAATAAGCGGCCGTTTCCGACTTGCGGAGCTCTGGTTTGATAGACAATATATGAAGGTTCTGGATGCGGGCCCTGGGTTGTTTCTCCGCTGAGGCGATCGGATTCAACTCGGATAATGTCGCTGCGGGTAATAATTCCCACCAAACGCCGACCTTCTACGACTGGCAAGCGGCTGATATTGTAGTTGTTGAGCCTGTACAATACCTCGCTTAAAGTATCCTTTGCTTTGACTGCGATCGGCTGTACAGTCATAAATTCTTTGAGCAGCGAGTTTCCCGAAAAATTGCGCTCGCTGGCATTTGCCAAATCGGTTTGACTGACAATTCCGACTAATTTGCCATCTTCAACGACTGGAAATCCTCGGTGGTGCGATCGCGAAAATGCCTGGATCACTTCATCGAAAGTCAGCAAACTCGAAAGAGTTTCAACTCGGCGCTGCATCACGTCATCTGCGTACAAGTCGCTCAAAGTATTGCTCGCAGCTTTTGTTTTTGTCAGTTGAATGCCGTTAAACTCCAAAAGGTGAGTGTACAGCGAGCCACTCTCTACCTTTTCTGCCATTAAATAAGCAACTACAGAACAGATCATCAAAGGCAGCACTAATTTGAAATCCGCCGTAATTTCAAACACAATTACTACCGCAGTAATCGGCGCTCTAGTAACCGCGCAAAAAAACGCTCCCATTCCCGCCAAAGCGTAAGTTACCGGCAAACCGACGCCCAGGGAATCTGCCTGCACAATGCCCACCATGTGACCTAGTGCAGAACCCATAACTAGCGAAGGGGAAAACAATCCTCCCGGAGCCCCAGAAGCCGAGGAAATAATTGTTAGAAAAAAGTGAGCTATAAAAGCAATTAAACTCGTTATCCCGCTTGCTTCGCCGGTCAGCATAAACTCCCGTAAACCCGTATTATCGCGGAAAGTTTCTGGGAGAAAACCTATTACTGAACCGCAGATTACGCCAGCTATAGCAATTCGCACTGGTAAGGCTAATTTGAGCGATCGCCTGTTAAATTGCAAGCTAGCAATAATCCCTTTGGTGAACAAAGCTCCCAGCAATCCCGCTAAAACTCCTAATAGTATGTAGAACGGGATTTCCTGAGCATCAAAACTGGTTTGGTACTCGCGAAGGTTCAAACTTAAACTATCGCCGCCCAAAAGCTGCGAGACAACTGCACCGATAAATGAAGCGATAATGGCAGTCCCTAAAGTCAATCCCGAAACGTCATACAGCAGTTCTTCAACTACAAAAAGAACTCCGGCAATGGGAGCATTGAAACCTGCAGCCAATCCCGCAGCAGCACCGCAAGCAATCAATTGTCGGCGGTAGTCTGGGGAAGTAGGCATCAAGTGACCTATCCAGCCGGCCAAAGATGCTCCTATTTGGACAGTTGGGCCTTGCCTGCCTAAAGTTAAACCGGAACCAACGGCTAAAATAGTGGTCAGAAGTTTGGCGACAGCTACTCGCAAATCTAAGGCAAGATTGACGCCGCCCAGAGCAGCTTTGACGTGAGGAATGCCACTGCCAGCAGTTTCGGGAGCAAAACGCTCAACCAAGAAACCTGTCAGCAACCCGCCCAATAAACCGACAGCCGGAAGCAAGATCCAAGCTGGAATTAATGTCGAGGTAGCAACTCGCCAACTACCGAGCCATCCGACTCCTGATTTGAGCAAAACGCCAGCCAGTCCGGCCACTAAGCCGATCAGACAAGCTTCAAAAATGGCTAGGCGTTTCGGCCGTAAAAAAAGTTGAGATTTGATGACCCTGGAAGGTTCCCTAAGTTGTTTAGGGATAGTTATATACGGCATAAATAGCGTAGATGGCCTGATAATTGTCTACTCGATCGCACTTTAGCGAAAAATCGTTCGACTTGGCAAAATATAACTAATTTTTAACCGGGGGTGTACCAAAATTAACGCAGATGAATTTTACTAATCTGCGTTACTCTGCGGTTGTTTACCCTATCATTTCCACCAATGTTTTTAAATCGGGCACTTCCAAGTCTGGCTGACCGCTGGCCGGCAGTGTCGCCCCAAATCCTGCTTTGTCGTGTCTGCGATTTACCCAAACCGTTGAGATTCCCATGGATGCGGCTGGTACAATGTCATGATAGATGCTCTGAGCAACGTGCAGGAGTTTGTCAGTAGAAATTCCCATTGTTTCTAGGGCTATTTCAAAGTTGCGAGTTGACGGTTTGTACGATCGCACTTGTTCCGCAGTAATCAACCAGTCGAATTCAACTTTTAAGTGTTTGGCTGTCTCAGCAAACAAGTCATCGTCAATATTGGAAATTACTGCCAGTTTGTATTTCTGCTTGAGTGCTTCCAAGGCTACAACGGTATCGGGAAATGGTTGCCAATTTTTGATGGAATCAACCAAACAGTTTATTTCTGTTTCTCTCGGTGCAAAATTCAATTGTTGACCGAAATTTTTCACTGTTTCTTGCAAAATTTTCCGATATTTTATATAAGGATGATTCTTGTTTTCTAGTTCTGATTCAACCGCAGCAAAAAGCTCTAAAATGCCGTCATCGCTGAAATCAATTTCCCGATTTGACAGCAATTGTTTCAAGGCTGCCAATATCCCTCTTTCCCAATCTATCAGAGTACCGTAGCAGTCAAAACTCACCACTTCAAATTGATTTAATTCCAGCATACTTCGCTCCTAGTTTAGGGTTGATATTCAGCAAAAATTTCAATTTTTCCAACTATATTGCGATTAAATTCGACCAATTCTTCTGCGGGAATCCAATATTCTTGGTGACTAGAACTGCCCACAGTTTGTACGGGATATTTTTCCAAGAATTCTGCCGCCACTCGAAAGCAGGTAACATAGCCGAAATATCCCGAGGCTGCATCTTTTGTATTCCAATCTCGCGCGATTTGTATGGCATAGGCTTTTTGAAGCACGGGATAAAAAGTAGGCTGAAAAGATAAGCGCGGCGGAAATTCCATAAAATCGCTTTCTTTAATCAGTTCCATTTCTTTTTTTCCGACTGCTCGGAACAGCGTTACTGTTTCTTGCTCTGATATATTGATATTTTTAAACCAAGCCTTCCAACCACTCCAATTGTGAACTATTTTAGCCAATTCAGCGTAACCGGCGGCGCCGGGATGGGAGCCATCGTTTTCGGTAAGTTCTTTTTGCCAAATTTCCGATTTTTGCAGCGGGGTCCAAACATCTAGATAAGGCACGTTTAACTCGCTGCAAACTTGAGAAAACTGTTCGGATAAGTTGGCAATCCGGTTTGTACGATCGGCATCGATAACTGGCGGTGGCCCTACCATTAATACGGGAAATATTTCTTTAGCTGACGTGAGAATAGCTCGGGCATTTTCAATTGATTTCTCAACTTCTATGCGATTTTTTTCTTTTTCTAGGTGAGTGTCATTGACGCCAAAGGAAAATACGATTCGGCCGTCGCTGTAGTGAGGTAAGCGGCAAAAAACTTCGCTGAACCAGCGAGTTGCTATATCGGCACTGGTTTCTCCCCTTATTCCTAAATTGTAATAGGTAATATCGTGTCCTTGTCCGCAAGCGGCAGCGCAAATCCGTCCTGTCCAACCGAGACATTTTGGATCGCAAGTACCGTTTACAAAAGAATCGCCGATAAAACAAATACGCATATTATGTGTGGGAATTGGGAATTGGGAATTGGTGACTGTTGACTGTTGACTGTTGACTGATGATTGATGATTGCTAACAACTAACAACTGAGAACTAACAACTAACAACTGCCAATTGCCTTTAATTCTTGCCTATGACGGACAATCCCTCTACAATTAGAGAGGGTGTGTGGCAAGAACCGTTCCACTCGGAGTCTCCTCCCAATTCTACTAATTGTTTGAGGACGCTGTAAACGTTGCCGGCTACCATTGTGTCTTTGATTCTGCCGACTATTTGACCTTTTTTGACTCGGTAGCCGAGATCGACGTTAATTGAAAAATCACCGGAAATTCCGGCACTGCCGCCCAGCATTTGATCGACTACAATTCCGTCGTCTAATTGAGCGATTAAATCGATTAACGATCGCTCTCCTGGTTTAATCAAAACATTGAACAAACTCGGTGTCGGATAGCTGCCTAAACCCGGGCGAAATCCGTTGCCGGTGGTGCCGCTACCCAAGGCTCGACCGGTGGTGCGATCGGTATAAAATAGCTGCAACACTCCGCTGTTGATAAAGACGATCGCCCGAGTGGGAGTGCCTTCGTCGTCAAAGGGACAGCTATAGGGCCCGATATCCGGCTGCTGCGAGAGGGTGACAAGCGGCGAAGTCACTTGAGATCCCAATCGATCGTTCCAAGGCGAAGCGCCTTCGAGTACCTGTTTGCCGTTCAACGCCGCACACACAGTCCCCCACAGTAAATCGGCTGCTTTGGCTGTAAATAGCACCGGCACGCGGCCCGTGGGGGGGGCTACATTGTCTTTCGCCCATTCCAAACGTTGCAAAACTCGCCTAGCGCTGGTGTTTAAGTCCAGAGTACCGCGTTCGGTTTCGCCTTCCCAAATGTTGAGGAAATCTTCGCCCCGCACTAATTCTGCTGATAAGTAACCGCTGAGAGTGGTGTCGGTGTGACTCGAATCCAAGCCTTTGGTGTTCACCAAGCGGGTGCTCTCGATTTCGCAGTCGAGTTCGGCGGTGCAGAGGCTTTCTGGATAGGCTTCGCGGACGATCGCGATCGCCTCTTTGCCCCAGTTTACTAGCTGTTCGGCCGGCACCGACACTCCGCGATCGGGATAAACAACTTTCTCACCGGTGCCGAGTTCGATGGTTTCCGGTTCGTTGAGTTGTGAAAGCGCGATCGCCCTGTCCACCAAAATTTGCAGTTCCACGGGCCCGTAGGCCACCGCCAAACCCGGCCGCCCATCCCGCCACAGCCGCAGTGCAATGCCTTCTGCTTGGGCGGTTTCTAGCTGTTTGAGACGGTTTGCTTCAAAAAAGACCGGCCTTGACAGCGATTGCGATTCCAATACCTCAGCAGCTTCTGCACCTGCTTTGGTGGCTAGTTCTAACAGTTGTTCTGCTGATTGCTGGTTGGTCATTGTTCTCGGTGGTTGGTAATGGGCGATTCGATTTTCGATTTTCGATTTTCGATTTTCGATTAAAGAATTGGCAAGGACTTACTAGATATGGGTTTGGATCACGGGGCTACATTTAGATTCTTTGGGGAAACTGGTGGAATGCACGATCGCAAGATTGTACGCATTTGTGATTGTTTGCATCTTGCCAACCGCTTAGCGTCGATTTTAGCTTTTAGATTTTAGGTTTTAGATTTACTCCACAGATGAATCTGGGAACTTGAACTAGAATCTAAAATTTTGATATCTCCATTACAGGAGTACGTGGGACGGTATCTGTTTTTGGCTGCGGTCAGAAACCGACTTTTTTGCTGCGGTTCAGCTCTAAAAGCCGAGATTTTTCCTGAAAAAACCCGGTTGCTTAAATCTGATTGAGAATGCTGCCCGATATCAGTTATTGCCCAGCGAGCGACTAAATAGTTAGTTCGTGCAGCAGCCAAAATCCTGCAAAAGATTCCGAATCGGGGTTCGACTGAATTGCTAAGAAATGTACTTTTTTTGCTTGCTTTTTAGCGGCTTCAAATCCTTTCCCTTCTCTCTCAGTTGCTGCGTCTCTGAGATTAGCTAAAATCCAGCGATCGTTAGCTCCCGTATCTAATACCAGCCTAGCGGGTGGGCCGCTCTCAAATTTCAGAAAAGCCAACTCCAAGCCCGACATCCAACCTGCCAGGGCTGTTGCTCTCGACGAGTAGATAATTAGTCCCGGAATTTGCGTTTCAGGGGCGAGGCGTGTCATCGGTAGTCCGAAAGCTTCGCCAAATCCGATATCCCACTCGGACATTTCGTCAAAAGCTGCCATCGGCAAACTCACAAACGCCCATTTTTCGCCGATTAAAGCATCCGGCAGGGCAACTGGCGTTTCGGGTATAAATTGAACGCTCGGGTTCAGAATCGGTTGATAGCCCGGTTCAGCGGGATAAACGTCTTGCATCCGTTCTTCCAGCCACAGGCTGAGGGCGAGGGTGCGGCGGCTGCAGGCGGCGGGAATGTCCAAATCCTCGCAGGCTTTGGTAATCATGTTCGCCATTTGGCGGCGGAAAAAGCGGATTTTTTCGGGTCGTTTCGGTGCTGCGGCGATCGCCTCTTTAATTGCACCCGCCAGCCACAGGGAATTCACGGTAGAACTGGAGCAGAATTGCGAGTAGCGAAACAGAGATTCGGCCTTGTCGCCTACATTCAGCGGGCTTTCGCAGATCAACACTTCCCATTTTTTTTTCTCTCGCTCGTCTAGGATTGGACGGCTGTAAAAGTCGAGTTCCCAAATAGTAGCCATGCCGCGCTGTTAAAAATTAATCCTTTCTCATGTTACCGGAGAGCGGGCAAGTTTCTGATTCTGACAATATAAGGCTGATTTTCAATGGCGGGCGATCGCACTTTCCCAAAGATTGCCACTATCCCTTGCAGCTTACCGTGTAATTTTTGGCAGCAGTGCACAACCGGAAGCATTAGCAACTCCTCGGACAACTGTAGCGGAGCAATCTCAACACGCGATCGTTTGTTAAACTTGTGCAAGCCAGGGAAAACAAACAGTATAGCTTGATTCCATGAGACAAATCATTCTCGAAAAGATTGTTTCTACCTTACAACCTTTAGATTTTGTTCTCGCTTTGTGGCAAGGAGGTTCAGCAGCCCACGGATACACCGACGAGTGGTCAGACCTCGATATTGCCGTTGTGGTTGAAGATAACTGCGTGGAAGAAACCTTTGAGATTGTTGAAAAAGCCCTCGCCGAAATTGCCGGAATCGAACTCAAATATCGAGTTCCCGAACCCGCTTGGCACGGTCAATCGCAGTGCTTCTGGCGGCTCAAAGAAACCCCGCCGTCTTTGCTAATTGATTTTGCCGTTTTTCGGCGCAGCAGCCGCAACGATTTTCTGGAAATAGAGAGACACGGACAAGTTCCAATAGCCTTTGACAAAGCTAATCTAGCTGTACCCCATCTTTTGGATAAAAACCATCATTTATCCCAAATGCAAACCCGCTTCAACGAAATTAAAATCCGTTTCGATTTGCTGCAACCTCTGGTTAAAAAAGAGATTTATCGAGGACATTTAGTAGATGCGATCGGCAACTATCATAATTGGACGCTTCTACCCTTAGTCGAACTGTTGGGCATGATTTACCGTCCCCACAGATACGACTTTGAACTCAAATATTTCACCCGAGATTTTCCGCCCCCAATAGTCGCTCGCGTCGCACCGCTTTTCTGCATTGCCAACCTTGAAGATTTGGCTGCAAAACAGCAAATAGCTGAGGCTTTTTTTGCAGAAAGTTTACCGCTTGCAGAAGCTAAATTTTCCTCCGACAATGCCCTAACAATACCGCAATAGACTCAATGTTTCGTACCTAAAGCGATTAATATAGTAGCATCAACCTTAAAGATTAACATCCCACCCATGACTAAACTCAGCGTTAACATCAACAGAATCGCCCTCCTCAGAAACTCTCGAAACATCGGTATCCCCAGCGTTACGGAAGCCGCAAAAACAGTAATTGCTGCCGGAGCTCATGGCGTTACAGTCCATCCCCGCCCCGACGAAAGGCACATCAAAGCTGCCGATGTTTACGAATTAGCTAAAATGCTAACCGTTGAGTTTAACATAGAAGGAAATCCGTTTCAGCCGCCATTTATGGATATAGTTTGCGACGTAAAACCGGCTCAGTGTACCTTAGTCCCTGACGCTCCAGACGTGCTAACATCGGATAGCGGTTGGAATATTCCCGAAAATCGCGATCGGCTCTTACCAATCATTGAAAAATTAAAAAACCACGGCATCAGAGTCAGCTTGTTTATGGACGCAGATGCTGCTCTCATGCCGCTAGCAAAAGAAGTTGGAGCAGATAGAGTAGAATTGTACACGGAACCCTACGCCACTGCTTTTCGCGAAGGTAGAGTAGAATTGGTTTTTCAACAATATGTCTTAGCAGCTCAAGCCGCTCAATCAGAAGGTTTGGGAGTGAATGCCGGACATGATTTAAATTTGCAAAACCTAGCTAAATTTTGCTCGATTCCTGATATACTAGAAGTATCGATCGGTCATGCTTTAATTGCGGAAGCCCTAGAAATGGGCTTGTCCAAAACAGTACAAGCTTATCTGCAAATCCTGGTCGATTCGTAATACGAATTAACATCGTGTGGGAGGGCGGATTTGGCAGTAACAAACTCGTTTATATGAGAGTTTATGACTAAATCTGCCCTAGAAAAATACAGTATTAAAACTTACGAAAACAAGGGTTGCACGCGCTACAAATATGGTAATGTGCGGTTGGCAGCGCCCTACATAATTAGACGATCGTCAAAAATGAAGTAACACTACGGGCTGTCACCCCGTGGGGGTGCTGGCCGTTTTCTAGTAGCAAGGCAGAGCCCCAATCCCAGACACCGCGTTTTTTGGGTGGGGGCATTTCTTTAGCAAGATCCTCGGAAAAAGCTTTAATTTTCCTCGACAAAATTACTAATATTCCGTGATGATATTATGCGTAAGGAGTATCATTAAAATGTCCCGACAAACTGAGGCTACTACTTAGCTCCCGCACTGCCAATTTGCTACCAGCAGGTTTTGTGCCAGTACGGGATATTTACGTGTATCCTAGATGCTCCTGTAGCCTCTGTGCGATCGCCAGATTTAATCCGGTGAAAACAGGCAAACACAAGTAACCATATACAACTCTTTACCCCCCTTCGGAAGTGCGACATGAAAAAACTAATTTTACTGACTGGAATGCTACTCATGATGACGGCAAAATCAGTATTTGCCAGCCCAGTAGCCCCCAAAATTGCGCCGAGCGAGCTGATGGCTGCCTCGGAAATTACAGAAACGCTTAACAAACCCGTTACCTCTGAATCAGTTCCCAACCTCGAACCGATCGAGCGAATGTCAACCTCGGAAATCCGAAAAACCATCAACCAACCCACCACTTATATTTTTGAAGGCGTCAAAGGGCGAGAACTCACTCTCTCCCTGTGGGCGGGAAAACTGACAGCCGAACTGTACAGTCCCAACGGTGAAAATATGGGGGTTATTGAAAAAACAGATAATCAGTGGATCGGTCAGTTGCCAGAGTCCGGCATCTACCGCGTGCGAGTTACCCCCAAAGGTGAAACCACCAGCTTCGTACTCGGACGCGACTTTAACGCCAAGTGGACTTATAGGCCCGATCGCGCAATTCCCATAGCCTTCAATGAAAAACAAGCCACAGTCAAACTCAAATTGTCCGGCTACCAAATCCAGCCCATCACTGTTCAAGGCAAGCAGGGGCAGACAATTAGGGTGACAGCTAACAAAAAAAATCTAGATCTGGCGATCGAATCTCCGTCGGGACAACTTCTGGATCAAGGCGAAGGTCAAACTTTTGCTCAACTCCCCGAGTCCGGAACCTACCGGGTAATCGTAGTTGCCAAGAGGCCGGTCAAGCCCTCAATCCGAGTTTCTCTGCAATAGCAAAGATTGCACAAATACTGTCGAGCGATCGAATTTGCGCCACCCAAAAAAACAGCTCCCCAATTGGGCGAGCTGTTTTTTGCGTAACATTAACCTTGGATCAGCGCTTCAAAACGTTCTTGTTTCCAAATGCAGCTTAAATCCGAGTCAGCTAAAGCTAGCTCTCGGTATAAATTAGGGATAAACTCAACAGCCCGCTGCAAATTGTCAAGGGCCAAATCAGCAAACCCCAGTAGCGCATAACAGCAAGCTTTATTGTAAAAAGCGTTAGCAAAATCAGGATTTATTTCTAAGACTGTTTCGTAGCAAGCAATCGCCTCAGAGTAGCAGCGTTTTCGCGCCAATTCCACACCCCGGTTGTACCAAATCAAATAATCTTCAAAGGGACGCTCAGATGTGGGAGTAAACTTGGCATTTCTCTGATTTAAACCTACTAATTTCCCCAAAGCAACTCTCCGTTCGCCCACAGCTTCGGCTCGGCCCGGTTTCAGAGCGAGCGATCGGCTAAAACTAGCCACTGCTTGTTTGTAAAGTCCCATTGAGTTGGCAGCGACACCGCGATTGTACCAAGCCTTCGCGTCGTCTGGGTTAAACTCGATCGCCCTGTCAAAACTGTTGAGCGCCTGATAGTAAAGCTTGAGTTCCAACAGAGCATTACCTCGGTTGTACCACGCCCAAGCAGCCTCCGGGTATAATTTTAAAGAGCGATCAAAACTCCGAACCGCCTTATCGTAAAGCCCCATATCAATCAGCGTCAGTCCCCGGTTGTGCCAAATACTCGCCGCGCACGGACTGAACTCCAGAGCCCGGTCAAAACTGTTGAGAGCCTCCAACCAGCGGCCCAACTTTCCTAAAGCAATAGCCCGGTTGTGCCAGCCAAAGCTCGCATTCGGCTCCACCGCCAAGGCTTCATCAAAACTCTTCAGCGCCTCTAAGTGCCGTTCTAATTTCCCCAGAGCCATACCTCGGCCGAACCAAGCCTTATAATGATCTGATTGCAACTTCAAAGCTCTGTTAAAGTTCGCCAGAGCACCATGATCATCGTTAGCTTCGAGGTGGCGCGAACCCAGATGGTAATACCAAGCCGCTTCCAAGTTTTGAATTAAGTTCATAATATTTCGTATCTATCTTAAGGATGATTCTAGCTGAAATCCTACTGGGAGTAAAACTGTAATTCCACTAAAAATCGGAAACTTTTGATACAGGGCGATCGCCCGTACACACTACCCGTAACAACCTCAACAATTTGCGGTCGAAACTAACTATTTTCCTCTGGTAAAACGCTCTTTTATCTAACCGCACTCATCGTTTTTTAGAGCTGCTGCGAATCTTAACTATGCGTGAATCACGCAACTCTTACCGCATCCCGAATTAGGTTTGCAGTTACACAAAGAGTCCTAGGGCGCCCCAAGTCTAACTGCAAATCTCACAGTGCTAATAGCTTCTACTTCTGCTTGCCCAATTCAAGCAACCACAACCGCTGTTTTAGCATTCTCACTCAACAGCAACTGGCCTGTTGCATCAATACTAAAATCTTTGCCCAGCAAAAAACCCTTGCCCATCAACCGCTGGCAAACAACCAGCGCAGTAATCCGGCGAATTTCTTCCATCACGTCAGCAGGAATCAAATAACTCAAACTCCAGATCACGGACTCGCAGTCATACCAAATCAAACGCTCAATACTGACAATCATCAAAGCAGCTACGCTGTCAACAGACAGCCGCCCTCTGAGATCCGCAATCAAATCCTTACCAATTAAGCTATTGCGAGTCATCATCGCTCTAGCCATCTTCCCAATTTCTTGTTCGAGTTCTAAATGATTCATGCTTGGCACTGGCTTTTATGTTTTTAAAGCACTACTAAAAGTAAAAACAGTAGCCGCTACCAGGCTCTGCCCTAGCGTAGCTGACGCAGGCTCTACCGCAACTCTTTTAACAAAGTATACCTAAAGAAAGATCAAAAATATATCTAAAGGAAGATACGAAATTTTTTTTTCTTAAATAAATCTGTAAACCAATTCCCACAAGAGTTTTCACGAGCAGCAACTTGAGTATTTATACTTATTAAGACCCCGAGTAAAGTCAATCGATTGAAGAATTGAAAAATTCGAGAAAGCGACCTCACGGATGAATCCGGGGGGTTGTACCCAGGCTGCTTTTGGTCAAAAATGGGTAAATTCGATACATACTTAATAAAGTAGTTACTTCGGAGAAAAAACAGCAATGGCTGCAAACCAGGCAGACATCGATATTGCCCCCTTGATCGACTACGGCCTGATCGACCCCACCGCTACGCCAGAGCAAGTAGAATACTGTTGCCAACAAGCAGAGAGATTTGGGTTTGTCACAGTTTGCGTGTATCCCGCCTACGTCAGACAAGCAGTGGATCTGCTGCACGGCAAACGTCCCAAAGTGTGTACAGTTATAGGTTTTCCCACCGGTGCTTCGACTTCAACGGTGAAAGTTTACGAAGCTCTAGAAGCAGCAGATAATGGAGCCGTAGAGTTAGATATCTCCGTTAACTTAGGATTGTTGAAAGCTGGAAGAATCGACGAATTCCACCGGGAATTAGCCCAAATTTGCGAAGAAACTAATCTCACGATTAAAGCAATTATCGAAAGTTCGCTCCTTTCCGATGCCGAAAAACAATTAGCGGCTGAGATTTGTATGGAAGCCGGTGCCGCCTACATCAAAACCAACACTGGCTTTTTTGGTCCGGCGAAAGTTGACGATGTGCGACTGCTGAAGGAAGTTACGAAGGGACGGATTGGGATTAAAGCGGCCGGCGGAATTCGTACTCACGAACAAGCTCTAGATTTGGTAGTAGCTGGGGCAACTCGTTTGGGGACTTCTCGCGGCCCGGAATTAATCCGCCAGCGCGATAATTTAGATAAAAGTCATTAGACAGTTGACAGTTGACAGTGGGCAATTGTCATTAGTCATTAACTGGTTCCAAGGCTCTGCCTGGGAATCCATATTTAGAGGCTCTGCCTCGGCTGGGATTAGGAGGCAGAGCCTCCCGATCTGCGCTACCAGGCAGAGCCTGGTAACGAGTATCTAATAAAAGTTCTGCGTCGCGGACTGTTTTTGCTACTCTCCTTGTAAATCTAAAATCTAAAATCTAAAATCTAAAATCGAGTGACTCGAACTTACAAAGCAACTGGAATCAATCTTAAGAGTGCGGCGATGGGCGAATCCGATCGAGTGCTGACAATTTTGACGCGGGAATTCGGCTTAATTCGAGCCGTAGCACCGGGTGTTCGCAAACAGCGATCGACCATTGGCGGTAGAAGCGAATTATTTGTTGTCAACGAATTGCTAATTGCCAAAGGCCGATCGCTCGACAAAATTACCCAAGCCGACACGGTACAATCCCATCCTGGTTTGAGCCGCAACCTCGGGAAACTCTCCGCCGCGCAATATCTGGCCGAATTGGCGATCGCCAGCGCCCTTTCCGACGAGCCCCAAGAAGAACTCTTTTGGTTGCTGGGCGAACATTTGAGCCGTTTGGAGCGTTTGTCCGACCGCACAGAAATCCAATCCGCCGCCGTGCTTGTCGCCCACCTCACCCACGGCATTTTTCACTTGCTAGCCTTAGCCGGCCTCGCGCCCCAAGTCCAAGTTTGCTGCGCCACCCGACAGCCGCTCATCCCAAACTTCACCGATCCGAACTGGCAAACCGGGTTTAGTATACCCTCTGGAGGAACCTTCAGCTTGTCCGAACTAGCTAACTTAGAGGCAGAACTCTCTTCAGAAATCGGTAGCTTGTACAAATCCCCCTCCCGTTCCCGGCAAACTAATCGCAGCAAACACTTGACAAATTTCGAGATTAATGCTAATGAATTAGCAGCGCTGCAACAGTTGGCTAGTCCAGAACTAGGAGAGGGGATTGCCGATCGAACAACTTGGGTATCAGTAGAAAATATTTTGCGACAATATGCCCAGTATCATTTAGGTTGCACGATTAGATCGGGAAGCTCGATCGACACCTACTTAGAGAGTTTTGAGTTTTAAATTTTGAGTGTTGATTTAAAGAGGTGAACGGGCGATCGTACATCGCACCCCCAGCCTGCCGGATACCCGAACCAGCGGGCCATTTCAGGTAAATTCTCAAGATTGTTGCGACATCACATAATAGATAGAGATAGTGCGATTCGTTGAAACGTGAATCACGGTGAAAGCCCGTACATAACGTTTCCAGCCACAAGGCTGAACTCTCGGTCTGATAAGGGTGCAAGCCCCTTCTGCCAGACTCAGGTATGACTCCCTATCTGCCCACACCGACCGAGCTCGATTCTTGGAGAGTGAAGCTGGGAACAGGGCGCAACCAGACACCCAATGTGGGGTGACACTTGGCGCTAATGGGGGGTTCCAATGGTGAAACAGAGCCTAGAAAAGTAACTTAATCTAGAGCGGGACACAGACCAAAACTCCCGACTCCACTGGAGTTCATTCCCGCCGAATCACCTGTCTCAATATCGGCAAGAGTCCAGGGAATCCAGCAGTTAAATTGGCTCCACCTAAAGGAACAATCAATCTAACCGAGGGAACGAAGAAAAACGAACTGAGGGTCAAGGGGAAGTCGAACTCTTTCGTAGGCTAGACGAGCAGCGGAACTCCCTTAGTTCGGGTAGGACAGACCGTAATTGGTCTGAGGTGTTCAGAAAACATAAGTTAGAGCAGCGCATGGTTAGACACAGCAGCAATGTTAGTGAATCTTGGAAGACGTTACCGTGGAAGAAATTCCGCCGTGATTTATTCCGCCTACAAAAACGAGTGTTTAAAGCGATTCAAGTTGGAGACAAGCAGAAAGCGAAGTCCCTTCAAAAGCTAATTCTGAAATCTCGGGCTGCAAGAATGTTGGCGATACGTCAAGTAACTCAACTAAATGCTGGCAAAAAGACTGCGGGAATCGATGGAA
>JACJNV010000047.1 GCA_014695175.1 Microcoleus sp. FACHB-DQ6
CCGAACCTAGAGTTTTGAAATGCAGACCGAAGCCGTATCCTCGAATGCAGGAACCTCGCTCTATCTTAAAAAGTAAACAGGCTAGGTGATTGAGACTTTTTCAGTGCCATTGATCTATATTCCCCTATTTGCTAGTAGCAGCATTCAAAATTTGGCTGTGATCGTACCGATTTGCTATTTTATGATTTGCTGCTGGCTGTTTATGTCCTATACTCTAACCCATCTACCTGGTATTGCTTTGGTACTCAGCCGTTATGCGAGCAAGTTTTTCCCTTTCGTGCTGATGTGGCTGGGTTTCAGAATTCTGATGGACAGCGAATCCTATCGTCTTTTTCTACCGAACTCTTGACAGACTCATGCGATCGAAGCATGGAAAAAATCCCTGATAACAGTACCATTCCCTACAACAAAGGAAGAAAAAAGACTTTAACATAATAGATTAATACCAAAAAAAGCGAGGCCGTAAATCCCAAATTAGTGGTCTATCAATTTAATCTCCTTGCCATTCCCGATCTTGCAGTTCCTTTTGAGGGAGTAGCGACGTGGCTTCAATTTCTTGCCGGATTGCTGTTGTGACTTCGCACTTACTATTCAAGCAATCGATCGGGAGCCGTGGACGAAAAATCCACGTGTCACGAGTTCAAGTCTCGTTCCTCGCATCCCAAAGCCCTCACAAAGTTGAGGTGTTTTTTTTAGGAAAAATGCGGGCAATGCAGTCAATTATCGAACTCGATTTGCCTGAAAGTTTAGCTAACGAGATTGATGAATCTGTTCGACCTGAATATTTAAAGCTGTGGAGAAGCGTTCAACCCCGCCGAGAATAGTTTTGATAGTGAATTATTTAACTGTCTTATTTTTGAGTGAGGTACGATGCTAATTCTGGAATTTCACCGGCGCGCTGCCACTCGGCTTCCCCGCGCCGCACTTTCGTTCGGGCTGTGATTTCCTGAACCTCCCATAATTGCAATTTGGTATAGGGCCCTTTGGCTTCACCGCTGCGAAACACGTACCATTGAGCAACTTCAGGAGTGGGCTGGGTCGATCGTCTTACTGACTTCATCCGATTCATTGCAGTTGTCGCTTTGAGCTGGTTGAGCTCTTGTTCTACCGGATTGGGAGGCGGTGAGTTAGAATTGGGCGATCGCTTTTTCTTAGCTGAACTCTGACTTTTCTTAGCCTCCGGCTTACCTCTAGCAATTTCTACTTCGCGCGGCCACCCCCAGAAATGCCACACCGCCACCCACACTAGCGCCACAGCCGATCCTAAAATCTCTTCTTGGGTTTCTGACCATTCTGAAGACTCTCCAAACAGCAGAAAACCGATCGCACCGAGTACGATCGCTATGAGGTTTAGGTAAATTAGGTTGGTAGTGTCGTTAGCGGCTAAGTGCCAACTGGTTGTGTGCCGAACAAAAGATTGGCTGGTTGCTGTCCTGTTGTGTTTCCAGGCTTTTCGGGCTTGAATCCGGCCGTAACCAGGAGAGTCGGCGGGCCACCACGTCGCGGCCCAATTAACTAGATGCGCTGACCAATACTGCAAAGCTGCATATCCCACTATTCCGCTCAGCAGTACGCAAATAACTAACAGAAAGGTTGTCAGCGGCAGTAGCTGTTTTGGCACGATTTCGGCCGTCGCAACAGTTAGCAGAAAAAACGGAGTACCAGTTAGTGTTGGAACTAACAAAAGTTCAAGTATCTTTAGAAGGTCTGCATAGAAAATCCATAAGAATTTAAGAAGAATTTTAAGCAGCTTTGCAAAGCGGAAGTGATACAGGTAAGCAGATGCGATCGCAGTTCCTAGAATTAAAGCAATGAGCGCGCCCGAAGAGCTGTTGACCGGTAGCATAAAAATGGCGATCGCGGGAATTCCCATCACGATTGCTGCTGGCACCGTGAGAAATGCAATAACGCCTTCCCTCCAGTGCTGCCAAGCCGATACAGTCGGCGGTTGCTGATTGTGTCGGCGAATTTCCATCCACTCGGCAACCTTCGTTACTCCCCAGTGATAGAAAGAAAATAACAAGATTTGGCACAACCAAGCAAATGTTATTACGGCTTGAAAGTCAGAGTTCCTGATGGTGTACCAGTACCTCCTGCTAAATCCGTAGGAATAATAGTAAGCATTGGGCCACAGTAGAGAAACAATCAGCCAAAAGCTAATGCTTAAGGCAAACCCTCTGGCGCACGATGTAGGATCGGGGAGGAATTTGGGCCAATTATTCATGGTTGGCATAATTTGACGGGATATCAATATTGTCCCATTGCGCCGATCGTTCGGGGCAGTGCGATCGTCTTAAGCGCCGATCGCGTGAGACCGATCGCCCGCTCTGGGACAATTCAAATTAAGTTCCTGCAATTTACCAACTCTAGAATAAAGATAACTGTGCTTCTCTAACTTCCTTGTCCCTCAAAAAATTATCGATTCTATTAGCCACAATCTCACAGTAATCAGCCCTAATTTCAAATCCAATAACTTGACGCTGCAAACCCAGAGCCACAATTGCTGTAGTACCTGAACCCATAAACGGATCTAAAACAATTTCGTTTAAATTAGATGAAGACTTGATGATGCGATCGACAACAGCAACAGGAAATTGAGCGGGGTGAGGCGTGCGTTCTTTTGAAGCTCGGTTTTTGCCCGACGTAACTTTTGGGAACTGCCAAACATCCGTCGGATTTTTGCCTTTTGAGTTGACTTTAATCTTGCCCTTCTTTTTCTGATTCGGGTATTTCACATTTGGATCGCGCACTTCATCTAAATTAAAAGTATACTTATCTTGATTTTTTACATACCAGAGAAACTTTTCATTGCGGGGTGAAAAGAACTTGCAGCCCGCAACTCCCGCGCCGTAATTCCAGACAACTTCTTGAATCAGATAAAAAGGCACTTTGTCCCAAAGCAGATAGGAAATCGGAATTGCTTTTGCCCGATCGCGAATTGACAAATAACCTAAATTCAGCCAAAACGCTCCTCGATCGAGCGTTACCCGGTAAACCTCTGCTATCCACTGCTCGCACCAGTTTAAATACTCATCTAACACCAAGGATTTTTCGTACTCTTTGCCGATGTTATAAGGCGGGCTGGTAACGGTTAAATCTACAAATTGATCGGGTAGCAGCTTCAATGCTTCCAAGCAATCCATGTTATAAATTACGCAATTAGGAGCTTGGAAGTACGGTTTACCTAAAATATTCGCGATCTCAGTCAAGCTCATGAAATATCGGGGAGAGATTTTGTTGACAAGATGCAATAATTATAGTAAGTGAGTTTAGAAATATTGTCAAACTCATCTGGACTGGGGAATCGCCCTGTCGGAAACAAAAGGTTACAATCACAAATACATTCTATTTCCATAACATTACTGTTTATAGCTTGAACTCCTCAGTGCCAAATAACAACTCCTCAACTCAATCCTTTCAATTTGACTCGATCGACAGCGCCCTCGCAGACCTCAAAGCAGGTCGCATGGTGGTAGTAGTCGATGACGAAAATCGCGAAAACGAAGGCGACGTGATTTGTGCCGCCCAATTCGCCACCCCCGACAACATCAACTTTATGGCAGTGAACGCGCGGGGTTTGATTTGTCTAGCCTTGAGTGGCGAAAGGCTCGATCGCCTGGAATTGCCCCTGATGGTCACTAAAAACACTGACAACAACCAAACTGCCTTCACTGTCAGCATCGATGCAGTCAACGGCGTCAGTACCGGTATCTCGGCCGAAGACCGCGCCCGCACCATCCAAGTCGCCATCCACCCGGACACCAAACCTCAAGACTTGCGCCGTCCCGGTCACATTTTCCCCCTGCGGGCGATCGACGGTGGCGTCCTCAAACGCGCCGGTCACACCGAGGCCTCCGTTGACCTCGCCAGACTCGCTGGACTGTATCCCAGCGGCGTCATCTGCGAAATTCAAAACCCCGACGGTTCGATGGCGAGGTTGCCGGAATTAATCGAGTACGCCAAAACCCACAACCTAAAAATAATCAGTATTGCCGACTTAATTAGCTACCGACTCAAGCACGATCGATTCGTCCGCCGCGAAACCGTCGCCAAATTGCCCACTCAATTCGGCGAGTTTATGATTTACGCCTACCGCGACACCCAAGACAACTCAGAACACGTTGCGATTGTCAAGGGCGACCCGGCAGAATTTAAAGACAAACCCGTGATGGTGCGGGTGCATTCCGAATGCCTGACCGGCGATGCTTTGGGTTCCCTGCGCTGCGACTGCCGGATGCAACTGCAAGCGGCACTGAAAATGATCGAAAATGTCGGTTCTGGCGTCATAGTTTACTTGCGCCAAGAAGGTCGGGGCATTGGATTGGTAAATAAACTAAAAGCTTACTCTCTGCAAGATTTGGGATTGGATACAGTCGAAGCCAACGAGCGGTTGGGATTTCCCGCCGACTTGCGGAACTACGGCGTCGGAGCACAAATGCTCAACGATTTGGGAGTTAAAAAAATTCGGTTGATTACCAACAACCCCCGCAAAATAGCTGGTTTGAAAGGTTACGGGATTGAAGTAGCCGATCGCGTCCCCTTACTAATTGAAGCCACAGATTACAACTCGATCTATCTGGCAACAAAAGCCGAAAAACTCGGTCATATGCTACTGCAAACTTATTTAGTAACAGTGGCGATTCAGTGGAACGAAACGAAGGAAGAAGGTAGAAGCCAGAAAGCAGAAGGAAAAGAGGAAGATTCTGCCATTCAAAATCGGTACGGACACCTCGAAAAACTGCGGCATTTGGCGGCTAACCAGCACTTGCTGCTGCAAGAAGAAGCGCGGCCGGTGGGAATAGCCCTTTTCGGAGAAGGCTCCCTCATCGTTCACCTCGGCTTCGATCAAGCCGGACTCGCAGCCCCCGACTGGTACCAAGATCCAAACCATCCTTACGTCAAGGCGATCGGTCAAATTTTGGGCGAAATCAGCACTGAGCCGAATTTGCAAACATTAGAATTCATGGTTTCCTCCGGTGGAGATCCGCTCAAAACCCTGCAAGTTCAGCTCGATCGCGAGACATTCCTTTTGTCGGAATTAGTCGAAATTTGCGATCGGCTCGAACCTCAAAAAATCTACAGTTTTGCTCCTCTTGCCTGAAGGCAGAAGGTAGAAGCCAACCCCCCCTACCCCAGCAGGGGGGAAGGCAGAAGCCAAGAAAAGCTGTGAATTTCAGAATAATACTTGTTGATACCAGCATCTTCCTTTCGTCAGAAAGCAGCCACCCATAAAAACAGTGAATAACAATGTTGATTCAGTCTAACAAGTCGATGTAGCGCGAACACTTGAGAGACAATCGTAGATGTACATTTATCTTATTAAGCAGTATTAATACTCATTAAATTATTCACTAGGACTTTTAGTTAATGTTAATTTTTTTAGACATTGATGGTGTACTTATTCCTGACCGAAGACATGAAACAGCGAGCTTGCCAACAGATATAATGAAATTTAATTCAGCTTGCCTTAATCACTTTGAAAATGTCCTTCGTTCCTATCCTAATGCGCGAGTAGTAATTTCATCTTCCTGGCGTGAAATATTCCCCTTCGAGGTAATCCCGCCATTATTTTCACCAGATATCGCTATCCGTATTATCGGATTCACCCCTTTTCTCAACCCCAAAAATATTCACCAACACAAATATTTACGACACCAGGAAGTTCTTGAGTATCTTCGACAAAATCAAGCAGAAAACTTGCCTTGGGTAGCCATTGACGATATTCCAGAACACTATCCGCCAGATGCACCAGTTGTGGCTATTGATGATTACAATGGTTTTGACCAGAACTCAGCAAAGGTACTTTCAGAATATCTAACTTGATTTCAAAGGTTAGGAAAAAAGTATCGGAATAGAGAGGGTGAATTTGACATGGAAATGAACGTTGGTGACTTTCTGCACCGACTCGACCTCAGGGGACAAGCACTTAAAGGCACCAACCTCGGCGGTGCGGAACTCCGGGGAGCCAACCTCAGAGGCACCGATCTCCGAGAAACTAACCTCAGCGGCGCTATGCTCAGGTATGCAGACCTGATTGAAGCCGACCTCAGCGGCGCTAATCTCAGCGGAGCGGATTTAGCTGAATCATTTCTTAATTTAGCTAACCTCACTAGAGCTGATTTGACTGGTGCTGTCCTCCGAGAAGCTAATCTCGTAGGAGCCGAATTCACCGGCGCCAACCTCAAACAAGCAAGTTTGATCAAAGCTAATTTAGTTGGAGCAAATCTCCACGAAGCCAACTTAACCAGAGCCAACCTCAGTGGGGCCGATTTGCGCGGTTCTCAGTTGAGCGGCGCCATTTTAGACAAGGCGGTATACAACAACCGGACTATCTTTCCCGAGGATATCGATCCGGGTGCAATGGGAGCATTTTTGCTAACTCCCAATGCTTCGCTCCCTGGCTTAAATCTGGCTATGGTAGATTTGACCGAAGCCGATTTAAAAGGAGCCGATTTGCGGCGGACAAACTTATACAAAGCTATTTTATTTGGGGCAAAACTCGATCGGGCCAACTTAGCAGGAGCCAACCTCAGCGCAGCGGACTTGAGGGAAGCTAGTTTGAGCGGCACAATTTTGGAGAAAGCTGTTTACAGCAACAAAACATTGTTTTCAGAAGGCATTGACCCCGCTCTGGGCGGAGCTTATTTAATTGCTCCCAATGTATCGCTGCAAGGGGTAAACTTAACCGGAGCCGACTTAAACGGGTCAGATTTAAGCGGAGCTAATTTGAGCGGTTCTAACTTAAGTTCGGTTAATCTCAAAAATGTAGACTTCAGCAGAGCTAGCTTAAAAAAAGCTTACCTCAAAGGTGCAAACTTGGAGCAAACAGATTTGAGAGGAGCCGATTTAAGCGGCGCAATTTTACACCAAGTAAACTTGAGTTCTGCTGACCTCCGGGGTGTAGACTTAACAAGGGCTGACCTCAGCGGCGCTAATTTAAGCGATGCCGATTTGAGGGAGACAGATTTCACGGGAGCTACTTTGCTGTTCGCTAACTTGAGCGGGGCAGACTTGAGAGGTGTAGACTTGACAAAAGCTGACCTCAGCGGCGCTAACTTAACCGAAGCTGACCTCCGAAAAGCAGATTTGATGAGAGTAAATTTGGAGGGAGCAGATTTAACTGAGGCAGACTTGAGCGATGCTCATTTATTCCGAGTTAATCTCAGAGGTGCTAACCTGAAAGGTACTAACCTCAAAGGCGCAAGTTTAAAAGGGGTATTTTTGACCGATGCTTATTTGAGCGAAACCGATTTGGCCGATATAGATCTGAGTCCGAGTTTTTTTGAATTGCCACTAGGATCGGAATGGTAATTAGTTGACTGTTAACAATCGAAAATCTAAAATAAAAAATCGCCCGTCGAAAATAGCTCGATTATTAACAATCTAAAATCTAAAATCTAAAATCTAAAATGGATCGACCGTTAGGCTCTGTTATTCAAGGTTCTCTGAGCAAGGGATTAGAAGTGCGACTGCACGCCGACGTTTCGGTGGAAGATATGAGGGTGGGGAAATTTCTAGTAGTGCGGGGGGTGCGATCGCACTTTTTCTGTATGCTCACCGACGTGTCTCTCGGAACTTCTAGCGCCCGCATTTTATCGAATCCTCCCAATCCCGACGACGATTTTCTTCTGGCAGTGCTAGCCGGTAGCAGCACCTACGGTACGATCGAACTGTCGCCGATGTTGATGTTGACTGCTGAACGAGAAAAACAGCAGGCAATTTTCGACCCGACCAAAAACGGCGGAGTTCGCGAGAATAAGCTGGCGTTAGGAAATTTGGCTTCTTTTGAGTCACAAACCGGTGCGGATATTGAGTTGCTGCCTGTGAAAACTATTCCCAGCCACTTTTCCCAGGTGTTTGATGCCAAAGAAACTGATTTTCGGGCTGTTTTTGGCTGGGAAGATGACCCGTACCGCCGCAATTTTGCGATCGGCAAACCGATTGACATGGACGTTGCTGTGTGCTTGGATTTAGACCGATTTGTGGAACGCAGCAACGGAGTTTTTGGCAAGTCGGGAACGGGAAAATCTTTTCTGACGCGCTTGCTATTGTCCGGAATTATTCGCAAGCAAGCTGCTGTCAATCTAATTTTTGATATGCACTCGGAGTACGGGTGGGAAGCAGTTTCGGAAGGGAAAAAGTTCAGCACTGTTAAAGGTTTGCGGCAGTTGTTTCCCGATAAAATTCAGATTTATACCCTCGATCCGGAATCGACCAAACGCCGGGGAGTCCGCAACGCTCAAGAGTTATTTTTGAGTTTCGATGAAATAGAAGTGGAAGATATCGCGTTGGTACAGCGCGAGTTGAATTTGTCGGAAGCTAGTATCGAAAATGCGATTATTTTGCGAAATGAGTTGGGAAGCGGTTGGATCAACAAGTTGCTGGAAATGACCAACGAAGATATCCAAATGTTTTGCGAAGAAAAGCGGGGGAATAAGTCTTCGATTATGGCTTTGCAGCGAAAATTAGAGCGCTTAAACGATTTGAAATATATTCGGAAACGCTGTCCGAAAAATTATGTGACTGAAGTTTTGCAGTGTTTGGATGGCGGGAAGAATGTAGTAATAGAGTTCGGTTCGCACTCGGATTTGCTGTCGTATATGTTGGCGGCAAACGTGATTACTCGCCGCATTCACGGATCTTACGTGCGAAAAGCTGAGAAGTTTTTGCAGAGCAAAAATCCGTGCGATCGCCCGCAGCCATTGGTGATTACCATTGAAGAAGCTCACCGCTTTCTCGATCCGGCGATCGTCCGATCGACTATTTTCGGTACCATCGCCCGAGAAATGCGAAAATACTTTGTCACCCTGCTGATTGTAGACCAGCGTCCTTCCGGCATCGACGCCGAAGTCATGTCGCAAGTCGGAACGCGCATTACTGCTTTGCTAAACGATGATAAAGACATCGAGGCTATTTTTACCGGCGTTTCGGGAGGGCAGAGTTTGCGTTCAGTTTTGGCAAAACTCGACTCCAAACAGCAAGCATTAGTTTTGGGACACGCCGTACCCATGCCCGTAGTCGTGCAAACTCGCCCTTATGACGAGCAATTCTACAGAGAAATTGGGGATATTGACTGGCAAGAAATGCCCGATGAACAAGTATTTGCCGAGGCAGAATCTGCTAAAATGGATTTGGGGTTTTAGATTGACAACTCCTAGATTCATTACAGGACTTAGGCAAATGTTACTGTAAATTAGTCTTTCCGAACAATTGGCGATCGCTGGTAATGACAGAAATATCCAATTTTAGCCTCAGTTATAAACGAAAAAGTGCGATCGAACGTCAAAAAAATTAGGCCCCAGCTTTCAGTCAGAAGCTTTTCCCCTTTCACCCCCTCACCCCTCATCCCTAACTGCCCAAAATTTGCCTAAGCTTAAACATGGAGATGATGGAGCCTCGCAGCACAATGAAAGTCAAACAGGGCAACAGCCAGCCTTTATACACCTTGTCGTTACTCGTAGCCGAATTGGGTTAACATATTTAAATAAAAATGTCAATAAATATTTTAAACAGTTACTCGCCTCTAATACGGCGATCGAGTTCGGTTATCTCGCATCCCAGCATCTAGGCAGCGAGAAAATTTCAAGCGATGATGGAACAGAGAGCAAAACAAAGCCCTCGAATTGCATGAGTCTGTTTGCATGAGTATTGTGAAGTTGAGTAGCAGTTAGAACTAACAGGGAATTCAAAACCTTAAGGAAAAATGTAGAATCTTGACCTTAAGACAGAGGTTTTTACCCTTTACGATCCTCAAAATTGGGAATAATATTGAGAAAACTAAACTCTTGCTCCACTTCGCCTTGAACTAGCCGTTAAAGCTAGAGAGCTACCGAAAATCGACGGGGATTACTGAAAAATCCAGCACAAAAGTAATCCCAAACAAAAAGCTTCTACCGATCGTCACCGATAAACAGGAGGGGAAACATCCCCTTTGTCGCAGTCTTTATCCCACTTGCAAAAGTGGGACAGGGTATCACCAACTTTTTATCTGTTGTTACAAGGAGTGCAATACTCACCCATGTCCACCATAACCCCCAAAAACAAAACAGTGAAAGCCGATCGCATGGGCAGCCGGCCATACTCCTCAACGGATACGGTTCGTACCTATCTGCACGAGATCGGTCGCGTACCTCTGCTAACCCGAGAAGAAGAAATTGTTTTCGGGAAGCAGGTGCAGCAAATGATGAAATTAATCGAAGCAAAACAAGCACTTGCTAAAGAATGGCAGCGGGATCTGACGGATCAAGAGTGGGCTGCCGAAATGGAGTTGACCGAACCCGAACTTAGCCGGATCTTACACATAGGGCGGCGCGCCAAGCAAAAGATGATTGAAGCGAATTTGCGGCTAGTAGTCGCGATCGCCAAAAAATACCAGAAACGCAATATGGAATTCTTGGATTTAATCCAAGAAGGCACCCTCGGTTTAGAACGAGGAGTTGAAAAATTTGACCCGATGCGGGGATACAAATTTTCTACCTATGCCTACTGGTGGATTCGGCAAGCAATTACCCGCGCGATCGCCCAACACGCCCGCACAATTCGATTGCCAATTCACATCACGGAAAAACTCAACAAAATCAAAAAAGTGCAGCGGGAACTTACCCAGCAGTTGGGCCGGTCTCCCTCCCCCGGGGAAATTGCCGCGGCATTGGAACTGCACCCTTCCCAAATTCGGGAATACCTGCTGATGGCAAGACATCCAGTTTCTTTGGACTTGCGGGTAGGAGACAACCAGGATACCGAACTGCAAGAACTCTTAGAAGACGAAACAGCATCTCCCGACAACTACATTACCTCGGAATTGCTGCGGCAAGACCTCGATACTTTGATATCAGAACTGACCCCCCAGCAGCGAGATGTGATAATTCTGCGCTTCGGTTTGGAAGACGGCACAGAAATGTCTCTGGCGAAAGTGGGAGAACGCCTCAATCTCAGCCGGGAACGGGTGCGGCAGCTAGAACATCAAGCCCTCGCCCACCTGCGCCGCCGCCAATCTCAAGTCCGAGAATACTTGGCTAGTTAGTCACTAAAAAAGTTGAGATTTTGGGAAATCTCAACTTTTTTTACGTCTATACCAGTTTCAAAAAAGAATGTAACTGTAAGTCGGTGATTCACACAATTAGAGGCAATAGGTCATTCCCAATTATTCCATTCTTTAATCTCAAACAGGACTTACGCACTATCGATCTTAAATCAAGGGTTTGAGATTGCTTCACTACGTTGTCTGCGGACAGAAAATCGTAGTATATGCGTCCAGGACTATAAAATTTAAAATCTAAAATGGTATTATTTGACGGGTCGATCGCCCGATCGGGGCGGACGCAAAATTTGTCAAAACTAATCTTACATTTAAGTTCAGGAACCGGGCGGGCGATCGTTGCTTCAAGTTAATAGCCAACATTAAGCCAGATACCCGGTTTCTCTACGAGCTTTTTGAAACTGGTACAAGAGGCGCTTGGAACCAGCTATTTTAAATTTTGGGGTCTGGAGTGGTTTTGACTTATTTGATATTGACAGGAAGTTTAGAAGCGATCGCGATCGTGCTTGCTCTCTCGCCCGGTAACTTGAGCATCGCATTCCCCGCACGCCTGGTACAGGACTCGGACATCAAATCCGGCGTTTTAACCTCGCAATCTCCCCCAAATCCTGCGCCAGATACAGCTAGCACAGGTTTAGCAGATGGCATTTACCTCTACGGCCAATCGAGCAAACCAGATGAAATTAAACAAGAATATTTGGTATTGGAAATGCGGCAGAGTAAGGTAGTCGGAGCTTTTTACCTGCCTCGGTCTGCTTTTTACTGTTTTTACGGCACAAGCGAGCAAACTCAGTTAAATTTAACAGTAGTTGACAGTTACGACGGCAGTCGCTCTCCCTACTCCGTAAATCTGCAACAGTATTACCCAATTTCTACCATCAGCGACAACGATCGGCGCATCTTGGGTATTTGCAAAGAATCTCACAAACAGCAGGTGTGGGAAAAGTAGGAAACACGCGCTGCGCCACCAGTCAGGGTTCAGGAAACAGCAGTAAAATTGCTCCTGAGTTGAGAATTTCGGACGGACACCACACACATGGCAAGATGAAACTGCGTCGGAAAACACTATCAATCGTTGGCATTACCATCGCTGCATTGACTGGCATTCTGTATGTCGCCTCCTCAAGCATCCTCTTGGGCAGCCTGATCAAAGCAGAGGAACAAGAAGCCACACAGGTTGTTAAGGGAGTGCTCAGCGTGTTCGGGCAAACCGCAGACGACTTCAACTCGCGCTTTGCCGACTGGTCGGCCTGGGACGACACTTACGCTTTCATCCAAAACCGCAACTCAAAATTCATTGCCTCCAATTTAATTCCAGAAGGGCTGGCTAATGTGAGAGTTAATATAGCCATATTTGTCAATACTTCGGGCAAAATAGTTTACGGTACGGGTTTAGACAGCGATAAGCTGAAACTAACGCCTGTTCCAGAAGCATTAAAACGGCGCATTTCTCTCAGCGACCCGCTGTTGCAGCACCGCAACACCAAAAGCAGCCTCGCTGGTATCCTCCTGCTACCGTCAGGGCCAATACTGATTACTTCCCGGCCAATTGTCAGGACTAAAAGCACCGGCCCGATCCGTGGCACGCTGATATTCGGGCGCAATTTAGATGCTGCGGGGATTGCGAAGGTTTCTAAAATTACTCGCTTGCCGCTAATCGTACACAGCGTGAATGAGGCTCGGTTGCCTGCAGACTTTCAGAAAGCGCGAGAGAAACTGTCGGAAAAAAAACCGATTTTGGTGCGTCCTTTAAGCGAAAAGTCGATCGCGGGTTACGCCCTGATCCGCGATATTTACAACCAACCTGCGCTGCTGTTGCGGGTGGATATCCCCAGAGAAATATATCGGCAAGGTCAAATTAGTTTGCTGTACCTGCTGGGGTCTGTAGCGTTAGCGGGAGTTGGGTTGGTCGGCTGCACTCTGCTGCTGCTAGAGCGTCTGGTGCTGTCTCGGTTGAGCGGTTTGTCGAAAGCAGTGAAGCGCGTCAGCAGCAGCCAAGACCTCTCGGTGCGACTGCCGGTTACGGGTGAAGATGAGTTGTCAGACCTTGCCCATACTATCAACGGAATGTTGAGTGCGATCGCCCAAGCCGAAAGCGAACAACTTGAGGAAAAAGCCCGCTACCGAGCCGTAGTCGAGCAAGCTACAGATTGTATTTTCCTATGGGACGCTCAAACCAAACGCCTTTTGGAAGCCAATACAGCGTTTAGAGACTTGCTCGATTACAGTCTGGATGCGATTTCGCAACTAACTATTTACGATATCATCGCTTACTCTAAAGACATAATTGACAACAATATCGAGTTGCTGCTGACGGACAAACAATTCAGAATTGGCGAAGTTCTCTACCGCCGCCGAGACGGTTCGTGCGTGGATGTAGAAGTGAGCGGGAGTGTTATTTCCTACGGCGGCCGCGAGATTATTTGCACGGTTGTCCGCGACATTACCGAGCGCAAACAAGCCGAAGCCGAACTGCGAGCCTCGGAAGAACGCTACAGACTTTTGTTTAAAAATAACCCCCATCCGATGTGGGTTTACGATTTAGAAACTCTGCAATTTATAGCCGTCAATCAGGCTGCTGTCCAACACTACGGCTACACTCGCGACGAATTTCTCAACATGACCGTTGCCGACATTCGTCCCTCCCAAGAGCTGCCGAGATTGCTAGAAAATATCTCCCAAGTAGATGTGGGTATTGAGTTTGCAGGTGTGTGGCAGCACCAGAAAAAAGACGGAACAATTATTGATGTAGAAATTACTTCTTATGCCTTGATATTTGATAGCAGAAATGCTGAATTAGTGCTGGCTCACGACGTGACCGACCGCTTGCAAGCCGAGGCAGAACTCTACAAGGCAAAGGAAGCCGCAGAAGCAGCTAATTTGGCTAAAAGTCAGTTTTTGGCTAACATGAGCCACGAACTGCGAACTCCTCTGAATGCGATTATCGGTTACAGCGAGATTCTGCAAGAAGAGGCTTTAGATTTGGGCGAAGAAGATTTTGTGTCGGATTTGGAGAGAATTCACAATTCAGGCCAGCTTTTACTTTCCTTAATTAATGATATTCTGGACTTGTCGAAGATTGAAGCCGGTCACGCGGAACTTGAATTAGAAAGTTTTGACGTGTCGGAGGCAGTTCAAGATGTAGCCAGAACTGTTGAACCGCTATTTTTGCGAAACACTAATCGCCTGAATGTGGAGTGTCCTAATAATATTGGGGAATTGTATTCCGATCAAACTAAGTTTACTCAAATTTTGTTTAATTTGCTCAGTAATGCAGCTAAGTTTACTCATAAAGGAACAGTTACACTCAGCGTTGAAAGAATTAAAAATGACGAGAATAGTTGGGATTCGGAACAGTTAATTATTAAGTGTACTGATACGGGAATTGGGATTACTCCTGAACAGCTACAAAAGTTATTTCAACCTTTTACGCAAGCTGATGCTTCGACTACCCGCAAGTACGGAGGTACGGGTTTGGGCTTGGCAATAGCGCAGAAATACTCTCAGATGCTGGGGGGAGAAATTACGGTAAATAGCGAGTTTGGCAAGGGCTCAACTTTTACTCTGATGTTGCCAGCATAGCTCTTTTTTAAATTTTAGAGGGTCGCAAAAGTCTTGACTACAAACAACATTAATACTCAATGCCTGGTTGAGCTTTAATCCCTTGTTCTCGGAATGGATGCTTAACTAAAGTCATTTCTGTCACCAAGTCTGCCCGTTCGATTAGCGCTGGCGGGGCGCCTCTGCCTGTTAAAATAATGTGGGTTTCTTCGGGTTTTTGGTCTAACCCGGAAAGCACTTGCTCGACTTGCAAATAACCTAGTTTTAATGCTATATTGACTTCATCTAAAAGAACTAATTTAAATTCGGGATTGCAGATGAAAGTTAGGGATTTTTCCCAGGCTTTTTGAGCTGTTTCGATATCTCGCTCGCGGTTTTGCGTATCCCAGGTAAAGCCTTCTCCCATTGCGTGGAATTCTAGCTGTTTTTCCCAGAGTTGAAAAACGGCTTTCTCTGCGGGTTCCCAAGCTCCCTTGATAAATTGTACTATGGCGACGCGGTATCCGTGACCGAGCGATCGCACAACCATTCCCAAAGCGGCTGTAGTTTTGCCTTTCCCGTTACCAGTATTGACTATAATTAAACCTTTTTCTTTTGAGGAGTTAGCGATTCGCTGCGCCTGTACTTCTTGGCGGCGCTGCATTTTCTGTTTGTGCTGTTCGGCTGTTAGGGAAGTTGTTTCTTTAGTTTCCATTAGATTTTTTTTAACCGCAGATGAACGCCAATAGACGCTGATGGATGCAGACTTTTTAGTTATTGCCAGACTAGCTGCAAGTTTAGCACGAAACCGGGCAAAACATCTTCTCCTGAAAGTTCGGCGGGAGATTCCAGTATTTCTACTTCTTGTCCTTGGCGATAGATTTCGACTCGGCGGGTTTTGCGGTTGATTAACCAACCTAGTTTTACTTGGTTGTCCATGTATTCTTGCATTTTGTCTTGGGTATCTTTTAAACTATCGGTGGGCGACATTAATTCCAAGACAAAATCTGGGGCGATGGGAGGGAATTTTTGTTTTTGTTCGGGAGTAAGTGCGTCCCATCTTTCCTTTTTTATCCAAGAGACATCGGGAGAACGATTTGCACCGCTGGGCAGTTTGAAGCAAGTTGAAGAATCGAAACAAATTCCCAGTTTGGTTTGTCGGTTCCAAATTCCAAAATCAGTAGCTATTTCAAAATTGTAATTTCCGGTTTCTCCTCCTGTGGGTGGCATGACGATTATTTCTCCTTTGGCGTTGCGTTCAAATTTGACATCTGGGTTTTCGCGACACAGTTGATAAAATTGGTCGTCGGTTAGTTTAACTATCGAGTTGAAGTTGATGGTAACTGCTATCATGGTATTTTATCAGGATGCGTTGGAATTTTTAAGCCACATAATCTATCTATAGCAATCCTAAATGATTTGCGTAATTATTGTAGGGGCAATCCCCCCGTGGTTGCCCCGATAGATAGGGGGTAGGCACTCTTGGCACTACCCCTACAAATTTATATGAATGATTTAGGATTGCTATATGCGGATAAATGCCGAGCGATGCAGATGAGGTAAATATTATTGATGTGGGAAGGAAGATTTGAGTGGTAGTTTTTGGGAGGCAGTGGTGATATCATTATATCATCTACTTATAACTAACTCTCAAAATTTTTATAAAAAGCTTTGAGGAGGAAACACTTACAGACATACCAATAATAAAACGCAATGTTGATTTCGCTAAACAATTTAGGTACTCCCTCTAGTAAACTGGAGACTATCTTGTTTTTTAAATGCAGGGAATCCACGCCGATCGCAAAAAACAACAAGCCCAAACCAGCTAACAGTATTTGGTAGGGAGTAAACTGTAGTTCTCGCCGAAAAAACCATCCGTAGGATGACAAAACAACGGCGTACAAAAGACTTACTCCTAGCTTGGGAATTCCCAGTGCTACCATATATATATGAATTCTGTAAATTTCATTTAGTAAAAATCCACCTGTTAACAAAGCCGAAAAGAGAAGAAATCGATTTTCTGAAGTGCGCGGTTGAATACTTTGAGCTAATTTATAGGTAAAAGTACAAACAATGACTGGTACAGAACATAAAATCTGGAAAGTCCGAGTTAACAAGGCGACATTGGGATTGGGGGAAAAATAAGGGTGAAAGAATAAATCGCTGACTTTTAAGCCGGAAAGTTGAGTAAAAATTATCAGCAGCGCCACTAGGAAGAAGGATAAACAATTTAGTCGGACAACCAAGCGAGAAATAGTCATCAGCAATTAATACCAAAAATTAGGTTTACTGCCAAAATACAAAAAAATTATATCACCAATATCTGTGGAGATTTTGCTAAACTTAATCAGGAGTGTAATCAAAACAAGGAGACAGTCATGCTGTCAGTGAAAGAAGCAGAATCGATCGTTCTAAATTTGGCGCAACCCCTCGACAGTCAGCGGGATGTAGAAACTGTAGACTTGCTGGCAGCATCGGGGCGCATTTTGGCGGCACCCGTCACTGGTTCCCTTGATTTTCCTTATTGGGATAATTCCGCAATGGATGGGTACGCGGTGCGGTTTGCGGATGTGGAAAACTGTAGCGCCGAAAAACCAGTGATACTCGAAGTAGTTGAAGAGATTCCAGCCGGATATCAGCCTCAAAATACCGTCCAATCGGGGCAAGCGGCGCGAATTTTTACGGGTGCTATGATGCCAGCGGGTGCTGATACGGTGGTAATGCAGGAAGAAACGAGGCGAGAGGGCGATCGTATTTTTATCTTAGTTTCTCCTGAAAAACCGCAAGCATTTGTCAGGCCGGGAGGCGCTTTTTATCAAGCAGGAACACCTTTGCTAACTCCCGGTACAGTTATCAACGCCCCAGAAATGGCGGTGTTAGCAACTGCCCAGTGCATTCAAGTTCCAGTTTATCGGCGGCTGCGGGTGGCAATTTTTTCTACTGGTGACGAATTGGTATCGCCTGACGAACCTTTGGCACCGGGGAAACTGGTAGACTCGAATCAGTATGCTTTGACAGTTTTGTTGGCCCAAATGGGATTTGAACCGATTCGATTGGGCATTGTTCGTGATAATGAAGATGCCTTAAACAAGGCGATATCCCGGGCTGTTGCGACGGCGGATGTGGTGCTTTCTACGGGGGGCGTCTCGGTAGGAGACTACGATTATGTCGAGAAAATTTTGGCGGATTTGGGAGGAAAAGTTCACATTAGTTCTGTGGCGATTAAGCCGGGGAAACCTTTAACGGTTGCTGAGTTTAAACGAGGTGAAAAAAATGATGATTCGCTGAGTTTGACTTCGGATTGTCTCTATTTTGGTTTGCCGGGAAATCCGGTTTCGGCTTTAGTCTGCTGTTGGCGGTTTGTTGTGCCTGCTTTGAGAAAAATTTCTGGGCTTGCCGCGGATGCTTGGGGGCCGGAGTTTGTCAAAGCTAGGTGTAATGCTGAATTGCGATCGCCTGGCCGGCGCGAAACTTATGTTTGGGGTAAACTACATTTAGTTGCGGGAGTGTGGGAATTTGAACCTGCTAGTGGCAGCCAAAATTCAGCGAATTTAATTAACCTCGCCAATACAAGTGGTTTAGCAGTTTTGCCACCAACGGACACCTGGATTGTACCGGGCGAATTCGTGGAGGTTTTAAAAGTTAGTCATTAGTTAGTTGTTATTTGTTATTTGTTATTGGTTGGGTATAAGTTCCTGTAAAATATTAACAACTAAGTAATTTTCCTTCTTCCTTCTTCCTTCTTCCTTCTTCCTTCTTCCTTCTTCCTTCTTCCTTCTTCCTTCTTCCTTCTTCCTTCTTCCTGGCATCCGTTACATCCGTTACACAATCCCTTGCCGAACTTCCTTCGTATTATGAAAATTTTAATTGTTGAAGATGACCCGATGATGCAACTGGGATTAGAGCAAGTCTTAGCCGATTCCCCAGAAATAGAAATAGTAGGACAAGCAGAAGACGGCTATTTAGGCGTAGCAGCCGCACTGAAACTAAAACCTGATATTATTGTAATGGATATCGGTTTGCCGCGGCTGGACGGCATAGCAGCGACGCAGCAAATTAAAGCACAACTGCCAGAAGTGAGAGTAGTAATGTTAACTTCTCACACGGCAGAAACTGAAATTATTGCTGCCCTTTCTAGTGGTGCTGATGCTTATTGCATTAAAGGTGCTTCCATAGATAGGCTGTTAGCAGCAATTGCAGCGGCAGCAGAGGGGGCTACATACCTTGACCCTCAAATTGCGCGCACTGTCATCGAGCACCTCAAACCCCCCATACCTGCCTCTACAACTACTTTTGGCCAGTTGTCGCAGCGGGAATTGGAGGTGTTAAAATTAATGGTGGAAGGTAACAGCAATCCGGAGATAGCAGCAGCGCTTTACTTGAGTCCAAATACGATTAAAACTCACGTTCGCGGTATTATGAATAAGTTGGCAGTGGATGACCGCGTGCAAGCAGCAGTTGTAGCGCTGAGAACTGGATTGGTGTAAAGAAGGAAGTTCGGCAACGGATTGTTTAACGGATTTAACGGATGTAGCGGATGGATGGTGATGGAAGAGGGAGGTTCGGTAACGGATTGTTTAACGGATTTAACCGAGGTCGAGAAGAGGTTCGAGGGAATAATTGTTAGTTAGCAATTCCTAGTTACCAATTACACATTAGCAATTCCCAATTTTCAATTCCCATTATCAATTACTAACAATTAGAGTGATATAATCTATGTCTGAGTGGATAGAAATCGGTAAAATTGTAGCAGCTCAAGGTTTGGACGGGGAAGTGCGAGTCTATCCCGATTCGGATTTCCCCGAAAGGTTTATCGAACCCGGGAAGCGGTGGATTTTGCGCCCTAACAAAAGTGAACCGGAACCGATCGAGTTTTTGGGCGGTCGCTACATTCCGGGCAAAGGGCTGTATGCTGTAGAGGTCGAGGGTGTGGAAGACCGCGATAGTGCTGAGGCGCTGCGGGGCTGTAAGTTGTTTGTTGAAAAGACCGATCGACCTTACCTTGAAGCTGATGAGTTTTACGTCCAAGATTTGATCGGTATGGAAGTTTTTAACCAGTTAACCGGGGAAATTTTAGGCAAGGTAAGTGATATTATTCCCGCAGGTAACGACCTTTTAGAAGTAGAAACGAATCTAACGCCGCCGGAAACTGTCGCCGCAGAATTAGAAAAGCCAAAACAGCCGGAAACTCCCAAAGCCAACGCTGACCCCAGAAATACCCGCAAACCACGGAAAATTCGCGTTAAAGAGCCTAAATCCACAAAAATCTTGATTCCTTTTGTGGAAGAGATTGTGCCAATTGTGGACTTAGAACAAGGCAGAATTGAAATTGT
>JACJNV010000048.1 GCA_014695175.1 Microcoleus sp. FACHB-DQ6
GATAAAAGACGATCGCCCCATCCGACCAATTCTTCCGCACCAAAGCATTAGCCAACTCAACATAAAGGTCAGCATCATTCGGCGCAATCTCCAGGGCCTTGTGATACAACTGCACGTCATCAGGATTCTCCTGAATCGCCCGCCGGTACAAACGCATCGCTTCCTTCAAATCCCACTGCGACCGCATCCTCACAGCATCAGCCAACTTTTGCGAAAGCCACGGCAAGTCCGCCTGAATTTCCGCAGCGCGGCGGTAAGCGGCGATCGACTCATCCCACCGTTCCAGCTTCTCAAAAGCCGTTGCCATGTTGTAATAAGTCCACGGAAAATCAGGATTTAACTCGGCCGCGCGTCGGTAAACATCGATCGCCTCATCCCACCTTTCCAGTTCTAGCAGCGCGTCGCCCACTTTGCTCTGCGACCAGAAGAAATTCGGATTAACTTCGTTAGCACGCCGGTACGCAACAACCGCCTCATCCCAACGTTCCAAATTCACCAGCGCTTCTGCTAAATTGTTGTGCGCCCAAAAATGCTCGGGATTGAGTTCGATCGACCTTTGGTAAGCCGAAATTGCCTCATCCCACCTTCCCAGCTTAATCAGCGCGTCTGCTAAATAGTTGTGCGACCAACTGAAATCAGGATTTAACTCTGTTGCTTTCCGGTAAGACTCTACAGCTTCTTCCCACCGTTCCAGCTTCAGCAACACATCGGCTAAATTGTTGTGAGACCAGCTAAAATCAGGATTTAATTCGATCGCCTTGCGGTAAGCATTTACAGCTTCCTCCCACCGTTCCAACTTAACCAGCGACTCAGCTAAATTGTTGTGCGACCAAGAAAGTTCGGGATTATTTCTAATGGCATTAGTGTAAGCTTCTACCGCCGCTTCCCACTGTTCTTGACCCTTAAGAATTTCGCCCAATTCGTGATAAGCTGCGCCAGCATTTGGGTTCAACTCAACCGCGCGTCGGTAACACTCAATTCCCTTCTCTACCTTACCTTGCTCGATCAAAGTTTTGGCTAAATTCTCGTGTTCCTCAGCCGTACCGGATTTGGGGTCGATCGCAAATGCTCGATACCAAGCCTCCGCCGCCTCCTCCGACTTGCCTAACTGCGTCAACAGTTTCGCAAAATTGCGGAAAGCACCTGCAAAATCCGGTTTCAGGGCGATCGCCTTTTCGTAAGCAGAAACCGCTTGCTGCCACTGTTCCTGCTGCGCGCAAATGCTGCCGTAATTAGCGTAAGCTTCGGCAAAATTTGGGTTAATTTCTATTGCTTTGACATAGCAACTTTTAGCTTCATCAATTTTGCCGCCAGCTTGCAGGGCGTTGCCCAGCATTTTGTAAAGCGGGGCTTCCGGCTTAATTTGCAGCGCCTTCTTGCAAGCTGCGATCGCCTGTTCCAATTTACCCTGAGCAAAATAGCCTTCTGCTAGTATTTTGTATGCTTCTGGATCTTCTATATTAATTGTAGAATTAACTGGGGGCTGCACTGGCTGCTGCACTGGCTGCTGCACTGGCTGCTGCACTGGCTGCTGCACTGGTGGCTTAACTGCGGTTGCTGCAGGCTGCTGCTTAACTGCACCGTTTGTCGCCGTTGCACCCGCCAAAGTTTGCTGTCCCTCACTGCCGTTTCTCGCATTAGCTGCGTTCAGTTCAATAGCTTTGCGATAATATGCTGTCGCTTCCTCTAACTTGCCTTGTTTTTTTAGCGCTTCGCCCAAATTTTGGTAAGCAGTCGCCACATTAGGATTTAATTTTATGGCGCGATCGTAACAGGCGATCGCTTCGGGGAATTTTTCCTGCCGAAAAAAAGCGTCGCCCATATTCAAGTGTTCCCCAGGCGCTACTTTTTCCGGTTCCAAACTAAATGCTTGATACCAGCACTGCTGGGCTTCTTCCGGTTTGCTAATTTGTCCAAATACTTTTGCTAAATTCCGGTACACTCCCGCGAAATTCGGCTTAATCGCGATCGCCTTTTGATAAAATCCGATCGCCTCCTGCCATTTTTGCTGCTGCGCGCCAAGGCTGCCCAAATTAGCGTATACTTCCGCAAAATTCGGTTCTATTTCAATCGCTTTTGCGTACCAGTGTCGAGCCTCTTCCATCCTGCCTTGAGCTTGCAGCGCGTTGCCCAAAGTCTTGTAAGCTGGTGCAAAATTGGGGTGAATCTTCAAAGCTTGCTCGCAGGATGCGATCGCTTCTTCTATTTTTCCTTGGGATAAGTATATTTCTCCCTGTTGGTTAAATTGAACCGCTGTTGATTCTGTATTCACTGTTGATGGCATAGGGGCGGCGGCTCCAGAGGCAGGAATTAAATAGGGTAGTCTAAACGTTTCACAATTATACTCGCGTTTGACACTAACAGTAGCGGGCTTGTTCCCCTAATTCTTAATTTTTTTGATTCCCGGTGCCGGCGAGGAACCGGGATTCTCGGTTGATTTTTTTGATTTTACGGCTAAATATCTAAGAATCAGCCCGGTTTCTGGCTGATTTGCGCGCCAGTCCCGACTCTTGTAGCTTATGGTCGATCGCACGTTTTGTAAATAAAAGTAAACACTGCCTGTTCTTGCGTGTGGGATGCTTCCTTGTGGACTGGGCAAAGGAGATTGCACCCTTTTCTATAGGCTTTTTACCGGCGGGCTAGGAGCAACGGCCCACAAGAAAGTAATTCACTCTTTGTGGAACAGGCCGGAAAGCCTGTTTTTGAGCAGGGTGAAAGATGTGCGATCGATCCCAAATTAGAATAGCCTTTTTAGCAAAAAACGATCGCCCTTTTGGGAGAAAGCGATCGCCCTTTTTTTTTCCACAATTAGTTAACAACTATTAGCAATTACTAATCAAGCTGCTGCCTCTGCGTCTTCTTCTGCGTCTTCGGCTTCAGAACCTGCTTGAATTCCCAGCACCGTAACAACCACCTGATCGGGTTCGCCGAGAGCTTCCACTCCCGCAGGCAAAACTAATTCGTGAATGTGCACCGCATCCCCAACCTTTAAATTAGAAATATCTACTTCAATTGCTTCAGGAATGCTGTCAGGTTTGCACTTAGCTGGGAGTTGCGTCAGCACGGTATCCAAAATGCCGCCTTCTAATTTGACACCGACAGCTTCGCCAACAAAACGCAGTGGCAATTCAACTTCCAGGCTGTCTTGAGTTGCCACCGAGAAAAAGCTCAGGTGGTAAGGATAGCCCTTCCAAGGATGAACTTGAACTTCCCGTAGCAGGGTTTTTCCGCTCCAAGAGAGGTCTGGAATGCTGAGGTCAATTAGGGCATTGTTGACTACGTGCTTTTTGAGCAGGTGTTCCACTGTTTTGGCTTTGATGGTAAGGGAAATGGATTCAGATCCTTTGTGACCGTAGAGGACGGCGGGAATCAATCCGGAGCGACGGAGGGCATTAGCTTTGCTGCCTTCTGCCCGTTTTTGACATTCTACTGTGAGTTCCATTTTATGACTTTCTGTTGATTGTTTCTACATTTTATCAGAATTGTGATATTGCGATCGCGCTCAATTAAATTCGCTGGAGGTATTGATAATTTTCATTTTCCACGCACTTCAGCAGTTCGTGCAATTTCCTCAAACGGTAGGTTCCTGCTTGATACTCTTCTTTGGAAGGGCTATCTCCTAGTTTATTGATGACAGCATCGCTTTCGCGGACAACCTCATCGCGAAAAAATTCTTTTAACTTCTTACTATTACCTTTACTTAACTGCACTACAGATAAGTTATCCTCTTCCCCATCTATCTGTATTTTTCTTCTTACTGATTTGCCGATTTGGGAAAACTTTGACTTTGCCAACCACAAGTAAAAATCTTCCGTCAGTTCTACACTGTTGGTTAAACTACCATCATTTGAAATAAAGCTGATGTCTAACATTATCCTTCCTCCTTGGCTTCAGATTCCATAAATTCACTTTCTGGGACTTTCTCAGCCCAAGCTATCCCTGCTTGGTCAAACAGTTCTTTGGCGTCTGGAGAAATGGTTCCTGTAGTAATAACTGCAACAACAGTTTGTTTGTCGATAATTTTCCGAGCGTCACGTGGATAGATATTCTGTAGGCTCTTGATTTCAATGTGTGTCATGGGACTCTCTAACCATTATATTTACTTTGAATCTGCCGAATTATGTCTTTTACTCGTGAAGCGTCTTCAGGCTTAATTATCAAAATATCACCTTTTGGACTGTTTCCTTTTGTTCTTTCGCAGGGAATACCTTCTTTAGCCATTTGTTCGATTACCCACTTAATCAGATCTCTGTGGACTTCGTAATGATAAATCATCATATCTTCATCAGTCTCAAACTCTTTCTTAGGCATCTAATAACTCCTTGTATGTTTTATCTAAGTGTTGACCGGTCGAAAATCCCTGTTCAAAAAGCTCCACAAGCCTTTCAGATATAGAGATATCTTGATCGCCGCATATTACATCTATTAGTAACACTTTATACAAAGCTTTGATATCGCCTGCCGTAAAGGCGCGGCGCTGGTAGATGCCGTACAATTTTTGCAAATCTTCTTGTTTAGTATTATGTTTAATTGGCTTATTCAAATAGTCAAGGTAGGATTTGAATTCATCCCGCGATAAACTGGGATCGACTGTTTGTTTTAAAGAAAATCTACGCACTACTGCTGTATCCACTAGATTAGGCACATTAGTAATGCCAAATACTAAAAAACGCTGACTTATTGAGGGTTGAAGATTGTCAAGTTGTAGCATTAAAGTTGTCATAGCTCTGCGAACAGCATCGTGTTCCTGTGCGCGACTGCGACTCATGCAAAAAGCATCTAGTTCATCCAATAATAGAAACACTGATGAACCATCTGAAGAAATTTTACGCAAATCTTGAAATATTTGCTCTAGATTTCGTGAAGACTGCCCTAAAGCGGGGTCGAGCATTCTCCCAACGTCAACAGTATAGAAGTTGATTTCATTAGTAACTTCTTGCTTGATTTGGTCGAAAAGTAAGTAACAGAGTGTAGTTTTACCAGTATTAGGCGGCCCGTAGAGCAGAACAGACGGTACGAGATTGTAAATGCTAAACTGCTTGAGCAGAGAGTCATCAGCCGTTAGCATCGTCTTGCAGAAACGAAACAAATATTTCTGCAATTCATCTAATCCGAACAACTTTTGGTGGGCAATAATGCGTTTGATATCGCCGTGGGTCAGTTGTACTAATCCGCTGTCGCCTTTAACTAAATTGGTCATGCCGACACCGCCCAAAGTTTCAAACTGTACTGATTAAGCTTTCTCATCATGACATTTTAGCTTAAAGTGTCATGATTGTGCTGCTACAGGCGTACCGTCAGCAGAGAGCAAAGCGCGTTTGGGGCCGTGAATCGGGTCTTCTACAATGATAGTTTGGTCGCGGCTCGCACCGAGAGAAACGATCGCGATCGGCACTTCCATCAAGTCTGCCAAAAACTTTAGATAATCCAATGCTTGCGGCGGTAAATCTTCCAAATTCCGGCAGTCTTCCGTGGACTGTTTCCAACCGGGAAGGGTTTCGTAAATTGGTTTGCACCTAGCAAATATCCGAGAACTCTTCGGGAAATCCACACAGCGTTCGCCGTCAATTTCGTAAGCAACGCAAACTTTTATTTCTTCTAATTCATCCAACACATCTAGTTTGGTAATTGCCAGACAGTCAAGGCCGTTGATGCGGACTGCGTAACGGCCGATTACCGCGTCGAACCAACCGCAGCGGCGTTTGCGGCCGGTTGTCGTGCCGAATTCTGCACCTCTCTCGCCCAAAACTGCTCCTATTCCATCTACCATTTCGGTAGGGAAGGGGCCTTCTCCGACGCGGGTTGTATAAGCTTTTGCTACGCCAATTACGCGATCGATCGCTGTTGGCCCGACACCGGTTCCCACACAAGCACCGCCAGCGATGGGATTGCTGGAAGTAACGTAAGGATAAGTACCGTGGTCTAAGTCTAATAAAGTGCCTTGCGCGCCTTCAAACAGAATATTTTTCCGCTTGTGAAGTCCCTCATAAATCTTCAGGGAACTATCAACTACGTGCGGCCGCAAACGTTCGGCATAAACTCGATATTCATCAATTACGTCTTGCGGATTTAAAGGCGGCAAATTGTAGAGTTTTTCGAGAAGGACATTTTTACAATTAATCGTCCATTCCAATTGTTCTTGCAACCCTTCCAAGTCCATTAAATCGAGCATCCGAATGCCGGTACGTTCCGACTTGTCGGCGTAAGTAGGGCCGATGCCGCGTCCCGTCGTCCCGATTTTATAATTTCCCCGCTGCGTTTCCGATGCTACATCAATTAATCGGTGATAGGGCATCGTCACGTGAGCCGTCTCCGAAATCATCAGCGAGGCTGTCGAAATATTCAGTTCCTCTAACTGATCTAACTCTGCAATTAAAACTTTCGGGTCGATGACCGTACCGCAGCCAATGATACACTCTTTATCAGGGTAGAGAATCCCGGACGGAATTAAGTGCAGCTTGAAAGTCTGACCGTTTACTACCACGGTGTGACCGGCGTTGACGCCCCCTTGGTAGCGGACAACGATATCTGCGGATTTGCTGAGCAAATCGGTAATTTTGCCTTTTCCTTCATCGCCCCACTGGGCGCCGATCACAACTACGTTAGCCAAGGGTTTCTCGCGTTCAGTTCAGGTTGACACAATCTCCGATTATCTATGAATGCGTCCTAAATGTCAATCAATTTTAGATTTTAGATTTTGGATTTTAGATTTTAGAGGCTACGCCACGGATACATCGGTTCACAGGTCGATCGGCTACGCAAATTAGTGAGAGCCGATCCACAGACGAGTCCGGGGGCAACAGACCCAATTGCTTTCGGTCAAATTAATTTTTGTTACAATCGAGAAAATAGAGGCTTTGTTGCCATGACTTTACACGCTGAGTTGCACCGCCATCTGGGTGGTTCTGTTGTTCCTAGGGTGCTGTGGCGGTATTTCGATCGCCACAATGCTGAGATGGTTAATCGATTTCAAAAATACTCGGAGTTTGAGGAGTTTTACACTCGTCCGCGCAATACTCTCAATGAGTATTTGGAACTGCACACGCTGGTAGAAAGCGTTCAAACTGTTGAGACTTTGCCTTATTTCATCTATCGGTTGATGCGGGGCGCTTACGTGTTTGAAAATCTGGCTTATTTGGAGTTGCGCTATACGCCTTATTTGCGGACTCCAGAACATTTGGATCAGTCAGAACGCATTGATTTGATGGCAGAAATTGTCAAGGTTGTGGGCAAGGCAAGTCAAATTAGCGATTGTCCGATTGTTACTAGCCAAATTTTGTGTATGCACTCGCGTTTACCCTATGAGGTGAATCGGGCGATCGTAGATTTGGCGGCGCAAATGGGAGAATATGTTTGTGCGATCGATATAGCTGGCGGCGATGATTGTATTGGCGAGCGTTTGGAGGAGTTTGTCGGATTGTACCAGTATGCGAGGTCGATCGGCATCAAAACCACCGGCCACCTCTATGAAACTACGTCTGGTTGTTATCCCGAACTTCTGCCTTATCTGATGCGTATCGGCCACGGGATTCAAATTCCGTTAAAATATCCCGAACTGCTGCCAGAAGTCGCGCGCAGGGGTCAATGCTTGGAAGTTTGCCCGACTACCTATCTCAAAACGGGAACCTTGCAGGATATGCGCGAATTAAAGGTTGTGTTCGATCGATGTTTTGAAGCTGGTGTGGATATTGCCATTTGCACCGACAACGCGGGATTGCACAACGTGCGGCTGCCTTTTGAGTACGAGAATTTGTTAACTTTGGATATCATTGATTTTCGGCAGTTGCAAGCGTGTCAAGAGGCCGCTTTCCGCCATGCTTTCGCGTGGCCTTACGGGGAGAGGCCTGTGAAAATGCTAACTGGTTTGTTGCAGCATGAGTCTGTGCCCGCGAGCGTTAATTAAAGAATATCTATTTAATGAACCGCGAAGGCGCGAAGGAAGAGAAAGAGGAAGATAGGCAGATATTTTCAGGTCAAAACTCTACTAGGAAATGAGAAAAACCTCTTTCTTCTCTTCCTTCGCGCTCTTTGCGTCTTCGCGGTTCGTTTAAAAAAGATATTTGTAAAATTATAATAAGTGTCGGGCGATCGGCAATCAGCAACAAGTTATAGTTTGGATGCAGAAGCATCAATATAAAAGGATAAAAAAACATGACCAATATGGACGCTTACTGGATGCCGTTCACCGCCAACCGACAGTTTAAAGCGAATCCGCGAATGTTGGTTTCTGCCAAAGATATGCACTTTACAAGCGATGATAACCGCTCAATTTTAGATGGTACTGCGGGGCTTTGGTGCGTGAATGCAGGGCACGCCCGCGAGACAATTGCCGAAGCAGTTAAACAGCAGGTTTTGCGTTTGGATTACTCTCCGGCTTTTCAGATGGGACATCCGGGTGCTTTTGAATTAGCGGAACGTTTGGTAAAGATGATTCCGGGCAATTTCGATCGCGTTTTCTTTACTAATTCGGGTTCGGAATCTGTAGAAACTGCTTTAAAAATTGCGATTGCTTATCACCGGGTAAAAGGTGAAGGAACTCGCCAACGATTAATCGGCAGGGAACGCGGCTATCACGGCGTTGGTTTTGGGGGAATTTCTGTCGGCGGTATCGGTACAAACCGCAAGTTTTTTGGCAGTTTGCTGACGGGAGTCGATCATTTGCCTCACACTCACAGTCTCGAACACAATGCTTTCAGCCGCAAACAACCGGAATGGGGAGCGCATTTGGCGGATGAATTGGAGCGGATTGTCGCTTTGCACGATGCGTCTAATATTGCAGCGGTAATTGTGGAACCTGTGGCTGGTTCTACGGGGGTTTTGATTCCGCCGAAAGGTTATTTGGAGCGGCTGCGGGCGATTTGCGACAAGTACGGAATTCTGCTGATTTTTGATGAGGTAATTACCGGATTCGGGCGACTAGGCTCTAGTTTTGCAACGGAATATTTTGGGGTGGTACCCGATATTGTGACGGCGGCGAAAGGGATAACTAACGGTACGGTACCGATGGGGGCGGTGTTTGTGAAACAAGGCATTTATGATGCTTTTATGAATGCTCCTGAAAATGCGATCGAGCTTTTTCACGGTTATACTTATTCTGGTCATCCTCTGGCTTGTGCTGCTGCTTTGGCGACGCTGGATATTTATGAGGAAGAAAGGTTATTTGAACGAGCCGATAAGATGGCTGGTTACTGGGAAGATGCGATGCATTCTTTGAAGGGAGTGCGGCACGTAATTGATGTCCGCAATTTGGGACTGGTGGCGGGTATTGAGTTGGAATCTATTGCTGGGAAGCCGGGAAAACGGGCTTTTGATTGTTTCTTGCAGTGCTATGAAAAAGGGCTGTTGATTCGCACAACTGGTGATATTATTGCTTTGTCGCCACCGTTGATTATTGAGAAGGAACATATCGATCGCATTGTGGAAATTTTGACAGGGGTTTTGCAGGAAATGGAGTGAGCTTAAACTGAGATGTTGCACCCTTCTCGCTTAACAAGCAAGATGCCTGTTCCACATGAACAGGCATCTTGCCTGTTTTACAAACAGTAAATTTATTGTGGGGTGGGTATCCTGCCCGCCCATAAAAGAGCTATGGATAATGGTGCAAGATATCAGAGTAAATGAACCGCGAAGGCGCGAAGGACGCGAAGGAGGAGAAAGAAGAAGATGCTGTTCTTCCTTCGTGTTCTTCGCGGTTCGTTCAAAAAAATTAAAAGCGCTATAATAATTAATAACTAACGACGAATGACAAATAACTATGGTGCAATTAACTGCAAAAATATCTGCTAACGAGTTGGCAAATTTGGCTGTAGATTTGATTCGGAAAACAGGTTGCGAGTACGGTGATGTGCGTTTTTGCAGTTACCGAAGGCAGAATCTGTACGCGCGCGATCGATCTTTAAGTCAACTGTCAGATAATGTAAGTTCCGGTTTTGGCGTGCGAGTGCTTCTAGACGGCGCTTGGGGGTTTGCCGCCAGTCACAGCAAAACACCCGCAGAGGTTGCAAGAATAGTCGCTTTAGCTGTAGAAATCGCTAAAGGCAGCCGCTTAACTCAGAAGGAACCGGTGCGGTTGGTACCTGTCGAAAAATATGTCGATACCTACATTACTCCCATCGCCATTGACCCTTTTTCTGTACCCGTTGCTGATAAAGCGGAACTGCTGCTAACTATCAACGAGAAGCTGCTAGCACACGGCGCACAAGGCATCAAAAAAGCTTCTTCTTTTTTGCAGTCAAGCCGCGAAGACAAGGTTTTTGCTTCTACAGAAGGCTCGCTAATCGAACAAACAATCTACCGCAGCTATCCGGGTTTTGGCTGTACGGCAATTGCGGGCGGCGATGCCCAAAGTCGCAGTTACGAACGCCCGCCGCTGAATATCGGTTACGAACATATTAATCCCGATGATTTGTTGAGTCAAGTCGAAAGAGTTGCCGCCGAAGCTATTGAGAAAGTCCGCGCTCCCAAAATCCCTGCTGGTATTTGCAAATCCCTGATTCTCCAGCCGACAAATTTGTATTTGACAATCCACGAATCTGTAGGACATCCAACTGAATTAGACCGGGTTTACGGCTACGAATCTAATTTTGCTGGCACGAGCTTTGCTACTACTGATAAGTTAAATAAACTGCAATACGCTGCACCTTGGGTGAATTTTAAGTGCGATCGCACTCAACCGGGCGGCCGCGGTACAATGGGTTACGATGATGAGGGCGTAAAATCACAAGATTGGTACGTTGTCAAGGATGGAATTTTAGTTGATTATCTCACGGACAGAGAAACAGCTTATCGCCTCGGACGCGGTAGCAGCAACGGTTCTGCTTACGCTGACAGTTGGTCGAGCGTGCCGATGGTGAGAATTCCCAATTTGGGATTGGAGCCGGGCCCGGATGGCGGCAGCCATACTGCTACTTTGGCAGAGATGATTGCGGATACGGAAGACGGGATTTTAATCGACGGTATGGGTAGTTATTCCATCGACCAGCAGCGGCGCAATTTTCAATTCGGCGGCGATGCTTTTTGGAAGGTGGAAAAAGGTAAAGTTGTCGGTATGTTGAAGGATGTAACTTATCAGGCGATGACTACTGATTTCTGGAATCAAATAGATGCGATCGGGCCGGCTTCGGAGCTGGTTCAGTGCGGTACTAATATATGCGGAAAGGGCGAACCGATGCAGGTTGCTCAAATGACTCACGCTTGTGTGCCGGTGCGAGTGAGGGATATTCAAATTGGGTAATAGGGCATGGGGCATGGGGCATAAGGCATCGGTTCTTAGTTATTAGTTAATTGCTAATAATGCCCAATTCCCAATGTCCAATTTGCTAGGCCCAATTCGCAATGCCCAATTCGCAATGCCCAATTCCCAATGCCTAATTACCAATCATGATTGTAACAACATCGCCCGCAAGTTTAAGTGAAGACCAAGCCTTATCTGTAGTAGAAAAAGCAGTCAAATTATCCAAAGCAGAGGAAGTATTTGTCAGTCTCTCTACTGGCGAAGAATCTCTTTCGAGATTCTCGGAAAATCAAATCAGCCAAAATATCAGCAAAACTGTATTTAACCTGAGTATTACTAGCTATTTCGGTAACAAAAGCGCCTCTGCTGCTGTTACAGAATTTGATGAAGATGCGATCGCCTCCGCAGTCAAGCGATCGGAAGAATTAGCCCGAATTGCGCCGGCAGACCCCGAATGGATGCCGCTGTTACCGCCTCAAACCTACGATTTGCGATCGCCCGCATTCGACGCAGCAACGGCAACTGTATCGCCTCTAGCACGGGCCGAAATGGTGCAGCAAGCGTGCGCGAGATCCTCCCAGGGGGGCGCTCACGGTTCGGGCACTTTGAGCACTGAGGCGTCGCTGTACGCGATCGCCTCGTCAACCGGACTCCGCGCCTGCAACCAGTCTACAGAGGCAGATTTCAGCTTTACTGCTCGCGTTGAAGACGGTTCTAGTTGGGCTCAGAGCACTGCTTGGAGTATCAACGAATTGCCGATCGCCCAATTAGCAGAACAAGTGCTCGATCGGGCGATCGCATCCCGCAACCCGCGTCCCATCACTCCCGGCGTTTATCCGGTAATCTTTGACGGCGCTGCTTTTGCGGGCTTGCTACCGTGGGTGATTTGGGGGCTGGATGCGAGGGCGGCGGATGAGGGGCGATCGTTTATGTCGATCGCCGATGCAGAGGGAAAACCAGCGGGAAACCGCGCGGGGGAACAACTTTTCAGCCCGTTAGTGCAAGTGCAGCGCGATCCGGCTCATCCTTTATTGCGATCGAATACTTTTTTCGGCGACGGATTAAGCAATAACTATTTGGAAATCATCCAAGAGGGCGTCCCTCAAAGTTTGTCTTATTCCCGCTACTGGGCCGCACAAAAAGGCAAAGAGGCAAAAGGTGCTTATTACCCGATCGTAATGACAGGTTCCGACCAAAGTTTAGCAGATTTAGTTGCTCAAACCGAGCGCGGAATTTTCGTCAGTCGAGCTTGGTACGTGCGCTACGTTAATCCGAAAACCTTGGAAGTAACGGGAATGACTCGCGACGGTACTTTTTGGATTGAGGATGGCAAAATTGCTTACCCGATTAAAAACCTGCGTTTCAATCAAGTTTTACCTGATATGTTGCGCGATGTGGATGCAGTTAGTGCGGTGAAGCGTTACGGCGGTAGTGTCGTGCCCGGAGTGCGCGTGAAAGCTTTTAATTTCACGAGTATTACTGACAGTTTGTGACTTGCAAGGGTGAGGTGCGCGGAAACCCATCTCTATTCTCTTCATCAGCGTAAATCCGCGTCAATCTCTTGTCATCTGCGGCCCGAAAAATTCTCTTTTTTTTACCGCAGATACAGGCAGATAAACACAGATTAACGCAGATGAATTCTATCAATTTCGGTTGCACCGTCGGTGATTGTTGACTGTTGACTCGATTTTACAATTCCGATGGTGCCGGATTTGATATAATTTAGGGTGATCGAGAAAAAGCAATTACCAATTACCAATTATCAATGAATCAATATTTTGCTACAGTTGCGCGCGGTTTAGAAACTATTGCCGCCCAAGAATTAGAAGGTTTAGGGGCGCAGGATGTCAAGCCAGATTTTACTGGGGTTTACTTTGCGGGCGATCGGGCTTTATTGTACCGCGTCAATCTTTGGTCGAGAACAATTTTTCGAGTGCTAATGCCGATCGCCGAATTCCGGTGTTACAACTCGGATATGCTCTACCGCGAAGTGCAGAAAATCCCTTGGGACGAATACTTATATCCCGAAAATACTTTAGCAGTAAACTGCACCGGCGGCAACGAAAAGTTGAACCACACTCACTATACAGCTTTGCAGGTCAAAAATGCGATCGCCGACCAACAGCGCCTCCAATTTAACAAGCGTTCTAATGTCGATGTAGAGCATCCCGATTTGCTAATTAACATTCACATTCATCAAGATAGAGCTATTTTAAGTTTAGACAGTTCAGGCGGCAGTTTGCACCGCCGGGGATATCGACCGGCGATGGGGCTTGCTCCCCTCAAAGAAACCCTAGCTGCGGCTTTGTTGGAGATGGCAGAATGGACGCCAGATTTGCCGTTTTTAGACCCGATGTGCGGTTCGGGAACTTTGCCTTTGGAAGCGACTTTAAAGGCCTTGAATATTGCACCGGGATTGTTTCGAGAAAAGTTTGGATTTATGAGTTGGCGGGATTTTGACGAACCTTTGTGGGATAAATTGTGGGCCGAAGCGGAAAACAGCGAATTACCGGAACTTAAAGAGGTGGTTGCAGGGTGCGATCGCGATTCCGATATGTTAACTCAAGCTCGCACGAACGCGCAGCAAGCCGGTATTTCCGGTAAGATTCAGTTTGCTCAAACCGAGTTATCTGAGTTGGAAGCACCAGCAGACAGAGGCGTTCTGATTTGCAATCCTCCCTACGGAGAGCGCCTGGGAGATGCTAGCGAATTGGGAGATTTGTACAAAATGTTAGGGGATATTTTCAAGCATCGTTTTAAAGGTTGGAATGCGTTTATTTTGACGGGAAATAAGGAGTTGGGTAAAAAGGTGGGACTCAGGACATCGCGGCGAATTCCGGTTTTTAATGGGTCGATTCCGTGTACTTTGCTCAAGTATGAACTGTATTAAATATTGATAGAACATATCTGACTACACTTGACAAGAGCCAATATTTATTGGAAGAGGCTAGGCTAAATGACAATCTTTGAAATTGACGACCACAAACTCATCCTAGGAGATGTGTTAGAAGTGCTTGGAAGTGAAATTCAAGACAACTCAATAGATTTAATTTTTGCAGATCCTCCCTATAATATTGGCAAAAATTTCAATGGTTTTAAAGACAAGTGGGAATGTGAAAGCGATTATTTAGAATGGAGTTATACCTGGTTAAACTTATGTATTAATAAGCTCAAGCATAACGGCAGTTTGTATCTGATGGCGTCAACTCAAAGTATGCCCTACTTTGATTTATATTTGCGCGATCGCTTAACAATCCTTTCTCGAATAGTGTGGTATTATGACAGTTCGGGCGTACAAGCAAAAAAATTTTACGGCTCTCTTTACGAACCAATTTTATATTGCGTCAAGGACAAACGAAATTATACCTTTAATTCCTCAGATATTCTGGTAGAGGCGAAAACCGGAGCTGTTAGAAAACTAATTGACTACCGCAAGGCTACACCATCAGTATATAATTCTAAAAAAGTTCCCGGTAATGTGTGGGAGTTTCCGAGAGTCAGATATCGTATGCCTGAGTATGAGGAACATCCTACCCAGAAACCAACATCGTTGTTAGAAAGAATTATCAAAGCCAGTAGTAATGAGGGCGACGTTGTACTAGATATATTTTCGGGAACTTTTACAACATCATTTGTTGCCAAGCAGCTTAACAGAAAGTCAATCGCCATAGAATTACAAGAAAAGTATCTACAAATAGGATTGCGGAGGTTGCAAATTACCCCGGATGAGAGTGAAGAGGCTCTCATGTCTGAAGTCAACTCCGGTGAAGTTTCGCCACAGCAGCTAACACTAAACTTACAGCTCTAATAAAAATGGAACATGAATTTACAAAAATAATTAAGATTATTTTAGAGGATAAGTTTGGCGATGTGGGGTATCAAATCTTGCGTGAAAGCCAGCTAATTTTATATTTGAATATCAAGACTAAATCTTCAAATAAAGGCTCAAAATCAAGAGGAAGTTTTGCCAACTTATACGCAATATATGTTTTAGTTGAAGATTATTGTGTGAAAAAATTTCATCAGACAGGAATGTATTCAGATTATGAAGGTGCAGTTTATACGAATCTTTTTAAGAGACAGCGTGAATTACCATTCGGGCAAAAGCTTCAAAATCATGGCTTGAACCATAGGATGAATGAAGAATTTAAAAGATATTTTCCCACTTGTGAGTTCATCCCAATTTTGAGAAATCAGAAAAATAACAGGTATTGGTTTAACGAAAATTTATTAAAAGTCAAAATCAATGAGAATGAACACAATATAGCAGAAACAGTAATCCACATAATTGATGCTTACGTTGAAGCTAAGAGAGATAGTTTTGAAAAGTTTATTCAAATTTGTAAAGATGCTCAAAGATTGACAGAGGTTCAAATCAGAGAATTTATAAAACAAATGGTAGCGCCAAATGTAGATGCTCGAATTTTCGAGATAGTCAGCTACAGTATATTAAAATACTACTACAATGACCGAGTTATTTATTGGGGTTATGCACTAGACCGACTCCAGCAAGAAAATTTAAAGCTGTTTAAAACAGGTAGGACAAATGCTAATGATGGGGGAATTGATTTTGTAATGAAACCCCTAGGACGTTTTTTTCAGGTGACTGAAACTGTAGATGTAAATAAATATTTCCTAGACATTGATAAAATTGAAAGGTATCCGATAACCTTTGTAGTTAAATCTTTAGATTCAGATAGTGAAATTAAATCAAAGATTGAAGCACAAGCTCGAAAGCTGTATTCAATAAATGCTATAGTATCTCAGTACAGGGAATGTATAGAAGAAATAATCAATGTTCCTATTCTGATAGAAAGATTTGAACAAGCTGTTGCCAAAGGGTACTTAAGCAATATATTGAGCGAGATTATTAAGCAGAGCAGATTAGAATTTAATTATGAAGATGAGGAAGAAAGTCTGGAAATTGAACTATTAGACGTTTCTCTAGAAAATGAATGATTCAGTCATAAAGTCCGCCTGCTTTAGACAATTATTGTTTCCTTACCTTTAACATCTACACTGGCAAAAAAGAAACGTGAGCGGAAACAATCTTCCACCCTTCAGGAAACTTCCGCCACATCTGACTCTGCCGCCCCAGCCGCACCACTCCATCCATCGCACGGCGAAATTCCAGCGTCACAGCCGCCGTGTCTGCATCGAATGTCACGACTTTGAGGTTGAACATTTCTCGATCGACATTTACAGGCGATCGCCCTTTGCGAAAAGCCCTCACCTCATCGCTCCCGTACAGGTTCTCCGTCACCCCAAACCGCACGACTTCCGGCGCATCCCAGAACAAATTATCGAGAGTTTCAATATCATTCGTACAAAGAGCTTTTTCGTATTTTAAATATAGTTCAGTTAACTCAGCCACCACAGTAGAATCATTGATAACCGTCATAAATTAGAGATTTTAAAACTCTTAATTTTCACAAGTTTTGTTGGCAATAAGGACTTTATTCCTTATTGCCAACAAAACTAATTACTGGAAATTAATGCTCAATTTTGAGAGAAATAATTTTGTCACCTTGGCGGATAGCATTGACGACTGACATATCCTCAGTTTTGCCAAAAGTTGTGTGAACTCCATCTAGATGAGACTGGGGAGAATGGCAAATAAAGAATTGGCTGCCACCCGTATCGCGGCCTGCGTGAGCCATCGATAAAGTTCCTGCCAAATGTTTGTTGGAGTTAATTTCGCACTTTATTTTGTAGCCGGGGCCGCCAGTTCCATTGCCTTTTGGACAGCCACCTTGAATCATAAAGTTAGGAATGACTCGGTGAAAGGACAATCCATCGTAAAAACCTTTTTCCGCCAAGTCAACAAAATTCTTCACCGTGTTAGGCGCATCCGCATCGAACAATTCCAAATTGATTGTGCCTTTGTCGGTTTCCATAATAGCGCGGGTCATGATTTTTCCTTGCTTTCTAAAATGAGTGTGTTGCCTGCGTTTTAATTGCGGACTTCGCTTTTATAACGACAGGTTTCAAACTGTCGTTATATTGTGGCTTTCAGAAGTGTAGCATATTGGCGCAACTCTCATAGGACTTATTTGCGCTTTCTGAGGAAACCCGGTTTATTGCGACATTTGTGGTTAGCAAAGCCAATATTTTCGCAGACACCGGGTTTGTTACCCTCTGTCATATTTTAATTGTTGGTCACTTGCGGGTGAGCGGGTTCTTCCTGAATATCGCTCATATTAAAAATGAAAGGAACCCGACTCGAACCTGCGCCCATCACCAGCACTTTTGGCATCTGAGCGCCGCCGCTTCTCCAAGCTTCGATCGCCTCTTTTTGCAGCACTAAATCGCCACCTTGAGCCTTCAAAGTTTCAGCCAAAAGTCTTTGAGCTTCCGCCCTACCTTGAGCGCGGTTAATGTCAGCTTGAGCCTGCTGTTCTGCTTCCTGAGCAACATAAACAGCCCTTTGCGCCCGCTGTTCAGCGACCTGTTTCTCCTCAACCGCTTTTGCAAAATCTGTGGAGAATCGAATGTTAACAACGCTCGTATCGAGTACGATTACATCATACTTTGATAGCCTTTCCTTCAGCGCAGTATCAAAGTCTCGCTTTAGTTCACTTCTTTGAGTAATAGATTGTTCGGCGGTTCTCAGTGCAGCCGCTGTTTTAAAGGCTTCTTGCGTCTGAGGAGCAATAATTTTTGAGACTATATTTTCCAAAGTTCCTTGAGTCCTTCGGACATCAACTATTCTCTCAGGATCGAGGCGAAAATTGATCGCAAAACTAGCATTTAAATCCTGAAGATCTTTAGTAGCACTCTGGGCGGGAACTTCAAATTTTTGCACTGTTACATCGTACACATCTACCTTGGATATTAGCGGGGGTCTGAAGTGAAACCCCTCTAACAATGCTCCATCTCTGGCTTTTCCTAAAACGCTGACTACCCCTGCTTCGCCTGGATTGATGACGACAAAAGAGTTTAAACCGATGAGTAGCGCGCCTACTAATAGAATTCCAGCGATTGCTGATGATATGCTCTGTAAATTTTGAGTTTTCAACTTACACGCTCCTTTGTGTTCATTCCATTATAATGGTTAAATAGATTGGGCAGCCTCTAAAGTCTAAAATCAAAAATTCAAATCTAAAATGGATGGGGTCGCCTCTCAAATCTAAAATTTAAAATGGATTGGCTGATGCTCAAAATTGTTAAATATCCTAGAACTTATCACATCGAAGGTTCGCGTTTCCAACCGGGTGACGAAGACCTCGACAGCGTGCCATTTAGCGCCCTGATCGATCGCCCGACAGTGATTGAAGAAAAGGTTGACGGCGCTAATACAGGCATCAGCTTCGCACCAGATGGACAAATGCTGCTGCAAAGTCGCGGCCACTATCTCACCGGCGGGCCGAGGGAAAAACATTTTAACTTATTCAAACAGTGGGCTTTCAGTCTCAGCGGTGTGCTGGGAGAAGTGCTGGGAAATCGCTACATTCTTTACGGCGAATGGCTTTATGCGAAACACACTGTTTTTTATGATTTTTTGCCCCACTATTTTATGGAATACGATGTGCTGGACTTAGAAACCAGTCAATTTCTGAGTACAGAATCCCGTCGCAAGTTGTTAAACGGACTGCCGTTAGTGTCCGTTCCCGTGCTGTTTTTGGGAGTGCTGAAATCTCCCAAGCACATGATGCAGTTTATGGAACAATCTAATTTTATTCAACCCGGACATTTGGAACGCTTGCGTTTGTACTGCCGGGAATTGGGATTAGATGAAGAACGGTGTTTGAAAGAGACTGACAAGAGCGAGCGCATGGAGGGTCTGTACATTAAAGTCGAAGAAGATGGCATAGTAAAGGCGCGTTATAAATACGTGCGTGCCAGTTTTTTGACAGCTATTAAAAATGCCGAAGGACATTGGCTAAATCGCCCCATTATACCCAATATTCTGCGTCCAGATGCGAATTTATTTAATTTTAGTTAACCAGCAGGTGAATTTATGAATGCACTGTTATCGCCCTCGGCAACTTGGACTTTTCCCTTTTGTCCCGAACCGCCCGATTGGTTTCTGGATTGGGACAGCATTCAAAATCATTTTGATTGGATTCAAAACTTAAAAGGGTGTCAGCAAGACCCGATTTATCACGCCGAAGGAGACGTTTTAATTCATACCAAAATGGTCTGCGAAGCATTAATATCTTCTCCGAATTGGCGGCAATTACGCGAAAAAGAACGATCGATACTTTTTGCCGCCGCTTTGCTGCACGATGTCGCCAAACCAGCCTTTACAAAAATAGAAACCGACGGCAGAATTAGCTCAAAAGGTCACGCCCGCCAAGGTGCGAGAATGGTCAGACAAATTTTATCTCAATTCGAGCCGCCTGTGCAGTTTGAGATTCGCGAAACAGTGGTGGCGATCGTCCAATTCGGCAGTTTACCCATCTGGCTGATCGACAAACCCAACCCACAGCAGTCTGTAATTAAAGTTAGTCAAGTTGTCCGCTGCGATTTCCTCGCACTTTTAGCCGAAGCAGACGTGCGCGGCCGACAGTGTAGCGACAGACAAGAACTGCTCGATAAAATACAACTATTTCGGGAGTTTTGTCAAGAAAATAATTGCTTGGATTCTGCCCGACAATTCCCCTCAGCACACAGCCGATTTATCTACTTCCGCAAAGATAACGGCAACCCCGATGCTGAAATGTTTGACGATACAAAATGCGAAGTTGTTTTGATGTCGGGTTTGCCCGGAAGCGGCAAAGATTATTGGATTAGAGAAAACCTCCCCAACTTGCCTGTGATTTCCTTAGATGCGCTGAGGTTGGAGATGAATATATCGCCGGAAAAAAACCAAAGTGAGGTTGTAGAAAAAGCCAAACAAAGAGCCAAGGAATATTTGCGATCGGGAACTTCTTTTGTGTGGAACGCCACGAATACAACCAAACAAATGCGACAGCAATTAATTGATTTGTTTGCTGCTTACAAA
>JACJNV010000049.1 GCA_014695175.1 Microcoleus sp. FACHB-DQ6
ATTTCCGGGGCGCAGTGGAAATCTGAAAGTGTTTCTCAAATGTTACAACTGCGTTGTGCTTACTTGAATGGTGAATTTGCAGTTTAATGTTTTTGCAAAATCGGGATGCTCCCTGTGCTGATGCCCTGTTGCCAACTTCTATTTGGGCTTTTGCGATATTCCCTGTCAAGATTTCCCACCATGAGGTTAAAACAAATGTGTTTACAATCTCAATAGTGTTGGTAAAGGTAGCAGAAGATTCTATCTCTCCTTTGTGCACCTGCGCTTTTGCTATATTTAAAAGAGTCCGCACTTGCCATAATATTTGTGAGCTAACGCCATGCACAGTTTTTAAGGCGGCAGCAAAGTTACCACGCTCGCTGAGATTCGCACATAAAATACAGCGGTAGCGATCATCTAAAAGTTTTTGCTCTAAAGAAGTACAGATATTCTCACTCACTTCAAAAACATAGGCGAGTAGGTAAGTAGCATACTCGCTTTGCCACTCTATATCTGGATGAGTAGTTGATAAACGAGGCAATTCCTGCTGCTGCAATCGCTTTAGTGTTTCCTCTGCTTCCTCAAAACTGCCTGTATCTTTCAACTCCCACGCCAGCAATAAATACCACAATATACGCCGCTCAATTTCATATAAATCTGTCAGTCTCCAAGCTCGTTCTAAAGAGCCTTTCCGCAAAGCATCTAGGGGTGAATCTTGCGCGGTTGTCTGCAACAGTTGCCGTGCGTGTAACAGCATAAATTCTGCCATTTCTCCTGCTTTGTCTTCCTCGGCGGCGGCTAACAAGGCAGTCTGCACCGTCTTCAAAGGCAAGTCAGGCTCATCGGGAAACTGTTTAATAGAGTGCGAGTAAAAGTCTTCGTTACGTGCGATCGCATACAACTCCTCCCAGTGCTTCACATCCCGCAAGTGTTCTGCATAATGCCGCAACGCATAAGGAATGGAGCGTTCCTGCCACCTAGCACAGTATTCAATTAGCTTGTCCCGCGCTTGCTGTGCCTGACGCCCCAGCAAACTTTGAAACTCCTGCGCTAGTAATGGGTGAGCGAAGCTGTAGAAACCTTTTTGAACACTGAACCAGCGAGTGGCCTGCCAAGGCAAAGCTGGCAAGCCCCATTCATCTAGATTGGTTAACTCTTTAATATCATCTTCTGATAGCACACCCAATGCTACTGACAGCAAGGCGAACAATTCCTTGACTTCTGGTTGTTGCCTGATCTGTGCTACATTTGCCAGTTGTTGAAACTGCTGCTTTACATATAGAGAAAAGCCCTTGGGAGTTCGCGCTAAAATGGAGTGCAGATCGATTCCTTGTTTTACTGCATGACTCAACTCATCAATTAGATAACTCAGGTAAAGTGGAAAGCCTTGAGTAATTTCATCTAATTGGGTAACGAAATTTGTATCTTCGGCAAATACTGCTAACTCACCGTCACCCGTTTCTCGTAACCAGTCTGCGATCGCTTCTCTTGGCAAATACTTAAGGTGCAAGTTTTGCGATTTTTCTGTCCAGTTTTCTAGATATTTTGGCTCTTCCTCGGGTTCTGCTCTCGCTGAAACAATAACAAATACATTCTGAGGCAGAGGAGTGAGAAATGGTAGCGAGAAGGGCATTGCGGCTGCGTCGATTTCATCTAAGGCATCTATAACAATGACTAAGGGCTTATCTTGCCGGGCGCCACGCTCTTTTAATATGTTGTATAGCCTGTTCCTTAACTCCTCTCGTTCGTTTGGTAGTTGCTCATGGTAGAGTTCGTAATATATATAAATTTGTCGTAATAAATTCCAATAAGCACTCTTAATATAGCGGGTTTTATCATATTGTTGGCTGAAGAAATGATAGGCAATAAAACATCTGTTACCTTGCCGTTCCCGATCTACCCAGTTAGCCAAAAGTGATGTTTTACCAAAACCAGCACCAGCCGTCACGAGCATTACACCCCTAGAGTTATCAGCTAAAAAATTGTCTAGTTTTTGTAATTTTTCTGAACCTCCTACAAACAACTCAGTGGCTTCGTTGATGATTTGCTCAACTTTATCAACTACTTCCCAGTCAGGTTCTTTTCTTTCTTCACCAAAGTTTGCCTCTAAAAGTTTTTCAACTTCCCGGGCTTTCTCAATTTGGAATTTAGCAACCTCTCCAAGGATATTCCGATAATCCCAAATATCGTTTTTAACATCAAAACTCAACTTACCCTGAATTATTTTGTTAATTTCTGTATCGGAGTAGTCTTTTTGTCTGTCTGTGATTATATAAATAATTATCCGATCGTATTTTTCGTAAAGTTTGTGTTCAACAAACTCGGTTAATGTATGTTTGACTTTTTCAATACCACGCGTGGATGTAATTTGAAAAGCCACTCTTGCAGTTTCATCACCTAAATCAACGCTGGGGTAATTACTACCTTCTGTAAAATCCAAATCCTTCAGATTTTGATAGCCATAAACTTCAGCAAGGAGAGGAATTAATATAGTTTGAGCAAGTTTATTAATGTCTGTTTTTTGCATGGCTGTTGCACTCCTAACCTGCTCAACAAACCGTGACATCAAAACTCGAATTCTTTGTTGCGATCGCTCAAGATTCATACTCTCTATTCAGAAACTTATTTACTTCTGGTTATTATTGTACCTTACAGGGAATCGATCTTTTTTTCCAGCATTGCGATCGCCCCTCTCCCCTCCTCAATCTTAAAGTGCGATCGCCCTTATTTTCCGAAAGTGCGATCGCGTTACAATAATGTCAAATATATTCAATCCTCCCGATCATTTCTTCAGGTGTATAGACTTCATAAATTAAAATCAAACTACGGATAATCTCGCCCACAGAACGAGAATTAGGAGGACAATAGACAATCCCCGGATAATCTGTGCTATCGCTTGCCATAATTAAAAAATCGTCATCCTGAGTTACTATCACGCGCTGCTGTTCGCGAATAAATGCCAGGTGTGACGCATCGCTTTTAGTACGCAACCCCGCATCAACTGTGGTCGTCACATCTATCCCGTAACGACGTAAACCGCGCGCAATATTAGAGTCAATATGTTCGTCTAAATGAAAACGAATTTGCTCACTCACCTCTAATTGCCCTCAATTTTTCTTGTAACGGAGATGGTGGACTATTACGCTTTAATTCTTCCACAATAGCTCGACTTTCAGCAGTGTGACGATCGATTTCTTCTCGACGATCGTAATAATAGGTCATTGCAGCATGAACAGAGGCAAGTGGTAAGTCATACTTGCTGGCAATTTCTTCTATAGAAATTCCCATTTTCAGATACATTTCGGCGATGTGTGCTACAGCAATTCGATGGCCAGCAATGCGTGGCTTACCACCAAGCACCCCAGGCGTAATTTCGATATGTTCTGTGATGATTGATTCCTTAGACATTTTAGTTAAAGGCTATTAATTGGTAATTTTTAATTTCTTTAATATTACCACAAATAGTCACAGTTACAGCAAATTGTAGGGTGCGTCAGACATTAATTATTTCGATTTCAACAAGTTTGTCGGATCTGACGCACCGGCGCGAACAGCATCTCTCTCGCCCCCACCATCAACTAGATGCAAGCTAGATCCAGTCCGCGCTGAATCGCGGGGTGTCTAGAAGTATAGAATAGAGGTTGCGGAACCGGCACACCGCCCGATCGCTCGCCCCCAGCAATTTGTTACCCTAAAAATAGAATCTCCCCTCCCTCAACTCCCTCCCATGAACAACGCTTCTCCCCTAATTCAAACGATAACTCCAGAACGCTGGGCCGGGTTTAGTATGGACTTTATAGGGGCGGGTTACACGGGTGTGTTGGTCAAAAACGGCCGCGCCGTGCGTACCCTGAAATCCGGGCGACATTTCAGCTTTGCCCTTCCCCTGCTGGAACAGTCTCAAATTGTCCTCGTAGACACCAAACTCCGCAATTTGGAGGTGCAGTCGCACGGAGATTTTTTGTCTAAAGATCGATTTTTAATTGATGCCACTCTGACCGTTATTTATCAAGTGATAGATCCGAAACGGGTAGCTTTGGAATTGTCCGATCCTATAGGTGCTTTAGCAAGTGCAGTTAAAGATTGTATGGGATTAGCGATCGGGCAAATACCCCTACCACAGCTTATCAGTCAAGGACGGCTGTTGCTGCGCCAAAATTTGCTCGATCGCGTCCAAGATTTTTATACTCTGGGTTTTAACTTAGAAGACGTGCGAATTGGCGATGTCAGCTTTCCCGAAACCAACGGAGTTATTCGCCAAGTTGAAGGAATGAGTGCCCGACAGGAAGCAGAAAATGCCGCCGCCCTGCAAATGAGAATTGCCGAAGCAGGCCGTCCGATTGTTCCTCAATCTCCCGTACAGCAGTTAAACTTAATTTCAGGTAATTCTCCTGCGAGTCTTCCAGCTTCAGACACAGCAGCGGGGTTCGATCGAGATTTACAACAACTGACACAACAACTTGCTCAAAACAGCCTCCCTCCTGGGAGAAATCCTCCCCAACTTGCACCGACGGTACTCGCAAGCAGCGATCGCACAACTACCGCCTATTTAATCTACAAACTTTCTGGAGAGGCGATCGCTTTAACCGCCAATCCTTTTACAATTGGACGCGAACCAACCAACACTTTAGTATTACAAGACCCGCAAAGTTCGCGCTACCACGCTCAAATCCGCCGGGCCACTGACGAACTTGGCAAACAGCGGTATCAGCTTGTCGATAGCGGCAGTTCCAACGGCACTTTTGTGGGTGGGCAGAGGCTGGCTGCTAACGAGCCTTTTTGGCTGCCAAATGGCTGCGAAATTGCGATCGGCGACCAAAAATGGATCTTTCAAAATTCGTGAGTGAGAGAGATGAAGATTTGTTTAAACAGCAGATAAACACAGATAAATCCCATCGGCGTTCATCTGTGTTTATCTGCTGACATCTGCGGTTGTAAAATCCCAATCTAAGTAACTTGCTTTAATGACGATATAAAAGTAATAGATTCCGAATCAACCGTCAACAATATGAATGTTTTTTTTACCGCAGATAACCGCAGATAAACACAGATTAATTCTATCGGCTTTCATCTGTCAGGTTTCTGTAGGGGCGTTGTCAAGAGTCCCCGCCCTTTCAACACAGCTTGACAACTTCTCCCTCCCCAATTCCCTATACTCCCAGGTAGAAGTCTCTTGCCAACCCTAGGGGGGATATCTCCACAAGCATTTTGAGCGACAATTTGTCAAGATTGAAAATATAAGTAGAGGACAACCCCATGAATTTTTCTATACAATCTGTTTACAACTGGTACCGCGACACCCTCCGCAACCCCAAATACCGCTGGTGGATTATTCTGGGAACACTGGCATATCTGGTAAGCCCGATCGACATTGCCCCAGACTTTCTCCCCGTCGTCGGACAAATTGACGATGTGGCGATCGCAGTCTTGCTGATTTCCGAAGTGTCGCAAATGGCGATCGACTACTTTAAATCTCGCCAAACAGAGACAGCTTCAGCATCCGAAGCCACCGGTGCCAATTATTCTGAAGCCCAAGGCAGCACCGTTGACGTAGATGCAGTTTCTGTAAAATAATTGCCAAAAATAATCGAGCGCTACAACCCCGACTTTTTCAAGAAATCGGGGTTTTTGTTTTTTAAATGCCAACTGCTCAGATCGTGCTCCAAAGCTGGTAATTTTAACTATGATCCATCTGTGCTAACAACAAATTTTTATAGATGAAGTTTAGCGAAATAGTACAAAAACTTAACTTAGCCACCAGTCGCACCCTCACAGCGTCGGTTGCTGCCGATCCGGAAATTACTGGCGCCGCCCCAGTCGATGAAGCTGCACCCGGTACTATCAGTTACATAGAAGGTGCTAAATTTGCCGTTCATACAGCCACTACAAATGCTTCGGCTTTAATTTTACCCTTAGATGAAAGCCTCCAAGCTCAATGTGCCGATCGCAATATTGCTTGGATTGCCGCAGCAGATCCGCGATTGCTGTTTGCTGAAACGATCGCCATTTTCTATCAACCGTTTCGCCCAGCATCCGAAATTCATCCCTCAGCCGTCGTTCACCCCTCAGCAGAAATTGGTGAAAATGTCTATATCGGCCCCAACGTCGTTATCCAAGCAAAAGTCAAAATTGGCAGCAACGTTTGCATTCATCCAAATGTCGTAATTTACCCAGATGCGGAAATAGGCGCCGGCACAGTTTTACACGCTAATTGTGTCATTCACGAACGTACTCGGATCGGGGCAAATTGCGTGATTCACAGCGGTGCGGCGATCGGCAGCGAAGGTTTTGGGTTCGTGCCGACAGCCACAGGATGGGTGAAAATGGAGCAGTCTGGCTGCACGGTATTAGAAGAGGGCGTTGAGGTTGGCTGCAACAGCACGATCGACAGGCCCGCTGTGGGAGAAACCCGCATCGGGCAGAATACAAAAATCGACAATTTAGTACACGTAGGTCACGGCTGTCAAGTAGGGAAAAATTGTGCTTTTGCCGCTCACGTTGGCATGGCCGGCGGAGTAAAAATTGGCAACAATGTAATTTTGGCAGGTCAAGTGGGAATTGCCAATCAAGCCAAAATCGGAGATGGGGCGATCGCCACTGCTAAAGCCGGAATTCACAGCGACGTGGCCGCAGGTGCGATCGTGACGGGCATTCCAGCAATTCCCCACAAACTATTTCTCAAAGCCGCAGCCGTCTACAACCGCTTGCCCGAAATGTACCAGTCTCTGAGGCAAATTCAGCGCAAGCTCGATCGGTAATCAATTGGCAGTTGGCAGTAGTCAGTAGTCATTAGTCATTAGTTAACAGTTAACAGTCAACAGCCAACAGTATTATAGTTGCAACCCCTTAAATGTGGAATAGTATAAACAACCTGCGACTGCTGTCGCCGTCAATACCAGCAATTGTCAAAATAATCTTGTTTTTCTCGACTTGGATTGTGGTGTGGCTTCCCGCAGCGATTGTGCTGGCGATCGCCCTCAAATGGCATCCGCCCCAACCCCTAGGGAACAAAAAACTACCTTTACTAGCTTCCCTCTACGTGATTGTCCCCTTCATTTTATGGGCGACAAGTTGGATTGAAAACACATCTTTTGCCAACTGGGGTTGGGATTGGCAACCCGAAGTTTTGATGTCCTTAGTGCGAGGATTAGGATTAGGAATAATTAGCTTAGTAATTTTATTCGGTCTGCAATTAACTGCAGGCTGGATAGATATAAAAAAAAGCGAAACTTCCACCGAAACAGGCGAAAAAAAAATTAATTTGTGGACTTTAATTTTTAACCCTGCTAGTCTGCTGACTCTGTTATTAGGACTGTGGATTAGCGCCACAGAAGAGTTAATCTTTCGCGGCTGCTTGCAAACAATCCTCCAGCAAGATTACTCAATGCTAATCGCCGCAGCGATCGCCAGTTTCATTTTCGCGATCGCCCACCTAATTTGGGCAGCCAAAGAAACTCTACCGCAACTGCCCGGATTGTGGCTGATGGGGATGGTTTTAACATTAGCCCGCATCGCCGACAATGGCAGTTTAGGATTGGCGATCGGCATTCACGCAGCTTGGATTTGGGGTATAACTACCGTAGATACAGAAGGCGCAATTAATCCGACAGGCCGCGCACCGGAATGGATTACAGGAATAGCAGCAAAACCCCTAGCAGGTGCAGCCGGCATTTTATTGCTAGTAGCAACCGCAACCTTACTCTTCCTGACTCAAATCAGCGTTAATCAGCGCTAATCAGCTTAAATCAGCGGTAAAAATTCCGACATTAATTCAAGTGTCGATCGATCGTCACAATCGAAACCGGATTCAGCGAGTCAAAACGAGTCAAATTGCCCGCATTTACAGAACGCGATAACTGCACTTGCACGATTCGGTAACTCCAGTGCGGTTCCCGGCGCACCCGATCGCCGATCCAGCTCAAAACAGTAGCAATATCCTCAAAAGCATCCAACGCAAGCACGATCGAGCCTCCAGGAAGCAGCCGCAGGGCGCAAACGCCCAAAATTTTAGTCAACCCTCCGCCACTACCGCCAATAAAAATCCGGTGCGGAGGACGCAAGCGGTGCAAGATTTCCGGGGCGGTTCCGTGAATCGAGAACACATTTTGCAGCCCAAAACGGCCGTAGTTGAACTCGATCGCAGAAGTACCAGAAACCGTTTGTTCGATCGCGTACACCTCAGACTGCGGGAATAAACGAGCAATTTCGATCGACACAGAACCGTTACCAGCACCCACATCCCAGACAACTTGTCCCGGTTGCAAAGCCAATTGTGCCAACACCAACACCCGCACTTCCCGTTCAACCGTCAAACCCGGCTTGTCGCCACAACCGATAAAAGCTGCATCCGGTATTCCCAACAAAGGCAACTTTTCCAAATCCAAAGGTTCTGCCCTCGGCGGGGGTTCCCGCAGCATCACAACCACGCTCAGCGGTGCAAAAGACTCTCCCAGCAAAGCTGACAGAGAACGCAGGCCCACCCGCTCGTCACCAGCACCCAAATTCTCGCAAACCCAAAATTCGTAGCGTCTAGGCAAATCTAGAGCTTTCACCAAATTTGCCAGGGCAGCCGGAGTATGAGTTTCGTCGGCGAGCACCGCAATTTTCTCGACACCGAGTTTGAGTTTTGCCGTCAGTTCCTCAAAATAACGTCCTTGAGAGCCAACAAAATGAGCGTCTTGCCAAGGGATTTGCAAGCGGTTAAAAGCCAACTGCACAGAACTGACGTGGGGGTGAAAAGTCAATTTTTCTGCCGGCAATTGGGCAATTAACAACTTTCCCCAGCCGTAGAACAGCGGGTCACCGGCCACTAAAATTACGATCGGTTGAGTACGGGGTTCCACCGTCCCCGCAGAGGGTTCTAATTCGGGTTCAGTCGCCCACCAGCGCCGAATTTCCAGAATTGCTTCGGTCAAATCTTCCAACGCCCAGCGCTCTCCGTCGTGCTGGGGAAAATAGCTCAAATGGCGCTCGCTCCCTATTAGCAGAGCGGCCATTTCTACAACCTGCCGCGCCGATTCGCTCAGCCCAGCAGCTCCATCTAAACCTATACCAACGACGTGTACTGTCACTTTTTAAGCAAAAAGTAAAAAACCAGAATTACTGATTTTTCCTGGTTTTTCATAAATTTTTTCCTTGACTTTACTGTCAAACAAAAATAATTAAAGCATTTAATAGGCAATATCCTGACTCTTGTCACAGGGGAGAGGGGGAGAGGGGGCGAGAGAGTGGGAGATGGGGAGAGTGGGAGATGGGAAAAAATCTTCCTTCTTCCTTCTTCCTTCTTCCCTCTTCCTTCTTCCCTCTTCCTTCGTTAAAACTCAAACACAGGCCAATCCGGTTGCCGGAGGTAGGTGGTCATGTCGTCAAACTTCCGCAGTTCCACTCGGTTTACGGACAGTTCTTGCGGCGTGTCCAGCCATTGCTCGTTTAACTCTGACAGCAAAGCGCACAAGCGAGCGCGGTCAAGGTTCGGCCCGACGTCCCCAAAATAACCCAGAGTAATGTGTGCCGTAAAATGATATTGCTGTTCAATTCCCAAAGCCATTAAATCGGGATTTTGATAGATCGATCGGCGAAACTCCAGAATTTGCTTGTAAGAGTTTTCGTCCGTCGGTGCCAAACAAACACCCACAGCTCTAGTCATCACCATCAACCCCAGCACTATCCAGCGAATGGGAGCGCCGCCCGCCAAGGGTTTGCAGGCGGCAAAACGATCGGCCATGCGCGAGCGCAGTTGCTCCTCAAATTCGGGATTTTTATCAGAGGCATCTCGAAAAGCGCTGCTCCAAATCAAATCGGCTACGGTTAAATGGAAGCTATCAGGAGGCAGTGCCACGAGCGCACCCTCCGCTATTTCCTGCAATAGCCGTTGTTGGCTCGAGTGCAAATTACTATAAAATGCAGCATTTTCTGCATCTTCCCCCGCAGGGGGCGTAATCACCGAATAACCTGGAAAAGGTACAGGATTTCTCCGGCCTGCTTCGTCGGGCTTAAATTTAGGAGATTCCTGAATGTGTTCCACCTGGGACTTGTAGGAGTCCAGCAGCGTCATTCGCGCCACCCGATTTACGTAAGCTTGATAAGTATCATCCAATCTTGATTTCCTCGCGGTGACATACTCCCACACCAAATTTTATATTATGGCGCGGGCTTCCAACAGCCCAATTCAGGATATGTTGGACAAGCGTCGCGTGCAACTGTGATTTTTTGGGCTAGTGAGCGTTTTTCATGCAAATTTACCTGTTTTGGGGGGAAGACGACTTTGCAATGGCGCAAGCTGTGACAAGTTTGCGCCAAACAGTCCTCGACCCCAACTGGGCTAGTTTTAACTATGACAAGATTATTGCCGATTCCGCCGACGCTGTGGTCGAAGGGCTTGATCGAGCCTTAACGCCGCCCTTCGGTACCGGCAGCCGTTTTGTCTGGCTGGCAAATACGACTGTAACGCAGCAGTGTTCTCCAGAACTGTTAGCGCAATTTGAACGGACGCTGCCCGTGATTCCCCCTACCACCGTGTTGCTGCTGACATCCGTCAAAAAACCCGACAGCCGGCTCAAATCTACCAAGTTACTTGTCCAGTCCGCCCAAGTGCGGGAATTTTCACCGATTCCGCCTTGGAATGACAAAGAATTAGCCCAGCGGGTGCGCCAAGTCGCAGGCGAAATGAACGTAAAATTGACCGCCACAGCGATCGAACTTTTGGCCCAATCCATTGGCAGCGATACCCGCCAGCTATACAGCGAACTCGAAAAATTGCTGCTGTTTGCGGGCAACCGCAGCCAACCTCTGAACCCGGAAGAAGTTGCCGCACTGGTGCACTGTCACGCCCAAAATACCTTCCAGCTAGCCGATGCGATTCGCGAGGGCAATACCTCCGCCGCTTTGGATTTATTGGCAGGCTTAACTGGCCGCAGCGAGCCTGGTTTGAGGATTGTCGCCGGCTTGACTGGTAAGTTTCGGATTTGGCTTTGGGTAAAGGCAATGATCCAAGCGGGCGATCGCGATGATAAAATTGCTCAAGCTCTAGATCTCGGCAATCCGAAACGAGTATACTATTTTCGGCAAGAAGTCAAGAACGCCAGCTTAGAAAAACTACAAAAAAGTTTGCCTTTGCTGCTAGACTTAGAAGCTTCTTTAAAGCGGGGGCGGGAAGAAAACTCAACCCTGCAAACCAAAGTTATAGAACTTTCTAGCTTGTTTCGCTGATGCGCGACAGGACACAGGATCGGCCCCCTACTGTAAATTTTTACAACAAATTTCGATAGCGGCTATGTGCTTGATGCCGGCTCGCGGGCCAAAAGGTCAATAGATACTAGAAATACTCTCAGAATGCCAAAGTAGAAGTTAATGTGGTAAATAAATATTGTCCGCCGAACGCCGATCGGTTAATATTATTTGCCGGCTCTCCACCCCCCCCCAAAAAAGAGCGCTACCCATGACACAACAGAACCCGCGGGAACTGCTCAAGCAAGGCGATCCAAACGCGATCGCATCTAGCATCAACCGTACACTCAAACCCAAAGGCATCAACGCCGATGTGACGCGGGACAACGGCTGCCTCCACATAATTCTGGAGGCAGACAAAGTACCGGATCAAATGGTATTGGTCGATTTCATCCGCACCGGCATGACGAAGCTGGGACTCGAATCAATTCACACTGTAAAGGTTTACGGGCGTCGAACAGGTGACGGTGAGCCTGCGTGGGAAGATGAAATTGATCTGATGCCAGCCGAGCCCATGCCTTACCCCTTGGATAGTGGAATGCCTGACGACTCTGTAGGTTTAGATGATGTCGAGCCCGAAGGCGGAGACTATTATCAAGAAGGAGAATTCGATCGAGATGACGACGAGGAAGACGAAGACGAAGACGAAGATCAAGCCCCGCCTCCGAAAAAACAATTTCCCAAATGGGTAATACCTGTGGGTATCTTAGTACCTCTGGCGGCGATCGCAGGGCTTTTCTTTACTAAAACTTTCCCATTCGGCGACTCTAACCCAGAACCCATCGCCCCGGAAGCTGCTTCCCCCTCCCCCCAACCCTCATCTCCCCCTTCTAAAGCCGCTGTATCCTCTCCAGCCGCATCTCCAGGCACCCCACAGGCAGCCTCCCCTGCACCAAAACCCGCTCCCACTGCTGCTGCGCCAGCAAGCCCAGCTCCAGCTTCTCCTGCACCAAAAGCCGCCGCGCCTAAGCCTGACTCTTGGAGGGAAGCCGTTAACACAGCTCAGAAGGCAGCAATTTCGGCCCAGAAGGCTCAGTCTCAAAATGAGTGGATCGCAGTAGCAAGCGAGTGGCAGCAAGCGGTTAAGCTCATGAGAGCCGTACCGTCAACCAGCGCGAACTATCAAAAGGCTCAGCAAAAAGCGGCAGAGTATCAGGCTAATCTGATTGTTGCCAACCGCAGGGCGGCAGCAGCGCCTTAATAGTTTTGAGTTTTGAGTTTTGAGTGGAATACTCGATGTGCTAAAAGTCAAAAGTCAAAAGCCAAAAGTAAAAAAACTTGTTTTTACTTAAAGCTTTCTTACTTTTGACTTTTTTCAATGTTATTTAAATTTCATTATTTAACTTGGCCTATTGCTTTAACTCCAAAAGCTGTAATTATTTTTCCTTCAACCGTTTTTAATCTCCTTCTAGTTTCATTTTGATATCAAATCCGGTAGAGTCGTCTGGCGTCACATCCAGTCACCAGTCAACAATCACCGACGGTGCAAGGGGAATTCATATAATTCATCTGCGTTAATCTGTGTTTATCTGCCTGTATCTGCGGTTTTAAAAAGATAATGGTAGTCATGCACAGTAATGCTATCGTTTTCTTATGCAAGAATTATAGTAATGTACCAAGTTAAAAATTGCCCCAATATGGTGAAAGTAGTTTTTTTTAGAAAGGCAAGGTTTTACGAACCAAACGATAAATTCGCTGCCGTAAAGTATTATTAAGTGTTTCAATATGACGGGTTTTTACCGATTGTTTGCCTACAGGTCGATGTCTTTTAAAAGGTAGCGCTTCTGAATAATATTCTCAAAAATCAGTATAACAAACAGCACATTGTCTATAGACAGGAGGTAAAGATTGCCAGAGCTCGGACGCAGATATTTTTGAGCAATCTCCAATATAAAACCCAACAATTGCACGGGTATTTTGATATAAAGCTATCCATATCCATTGCTTGTTTCGCTTGTTTTTGACAAATGACCAGATTTCATCTAGCTCTAAAGTTAACTGAGCTTTCGGTTTTTTCATCACCGAAATTTCCCCAGAAATTTAGGCATAGTTTTTATTTACATAATTCTGAAGCCATCGAATGGATACCCCGTAGCTCTAGCAATTCCCGCTCAATAAATTTTTTCTAAAATCAGCCGCTCAATTAAGGCTTTAGTCTAGGAGTGAAATCTGCTTATATTTAGAAGTTTCAATCTTCTTGACGACCAGAATTTTTACATTTAAATCGCTGTTTTCCGTAATAAGTCTTTCCATTTTTAATAAAAAAATCGCTTGGGCAATTAAGACATTCCATACTTTTACCTCGGAAATTTATGTGGATTTAATATATTAAGCCATTACTGTGCATCACTACCAAGGACAGGAGGATACCTACTGGGTAGTCTGTACAGTGGTGGCGCAAATTCGGTGCGGCTCAAGCTTGAGGGCGAATGGGAAACGTCCTACTCTGACGAGATGTTGCTCAACGAAATTGAAGCACAGCAAGGGGTATGACCCGACCCAAACCAAGTGGTCCCGACATTACCGTAAGCCGCGCGATCGGGTATGTTGCAACTAGCACCGATCAGACACAAACACACTCCGCAAAATTGGCTGTATGTAGGCACAAAAAAAGTAGTCTTACAAAGACTACTTTTGCATCCTATAATAAGTGCCAAGGAGCGCAGATGAAATAATTTCCACCGGTAAGTATGAGAACCCTTTCTCTACTTCGAGAAACTCTTCTAGTTACACGCTAGCTGGAGGACTCGATGAACTCTGCATACTGATTTCTCCTGACTTCACAAATCCGTAGTAAAAAGCGACCGCAGCAGTAAGGGCATTGAGCCAGATATTATTTCCAAAAAGTGGTGTCAGCCCGAACAAGGTATTTGCAAATGGCAGCAATCCTAAAATTGCACCTGCTGCATAAAGGATAGCGAAAATGCGATTGAACACAATGGCTCCGGTTAAGCTAGTAAATGCAGCAATTCCCCAAACACCCACTAAAATGCCAATTGCATTATGAAAATAGTTGGTGGGGAATACCCCGAATATATAGCCAAAGCCTGGTGCGGAGGTAAAGTTATCCGAGGGAGTGAAAAAAGCAGGCAGAAAGCCAGCTAAGCCAAGTAACAAGAAAAGGAAACCTAGACCCAGAGCACCGTAACGAATTGAGGAACTTGAAGATGTTGATGTTTGCATGGCAGTATTTTGATTTTCAAAAATTTTTGGCGTGGACTAAACAAGTGTTTTACTGCTGTTAGAGAAACACAAACAGCTTGTAAGTGACCTTTCAACTCCTAACGAGCGAGGTGGAGTACATCGCGAAGAACGCTATAACCAGCCATATCCCAAAGAAGATAGGCGACAAAACCAAGCATTGCTAGACGACCGTTCCATAGCTCTTGCTGTGGGTTCCAACCAAAAATCCAGGCATTGCGATCGGCACCGTTGTAAGCCGGAGTGACCGTAGGGACTCGATCAGTATTGATTGTTGAATTCGTTGAATTCTTCATAGTGAGTAGTTCTCAATTATCCTGTTCCGCTTTCATGGTATAGAGTAAATTTGCTGGCATGGTCTACCATTAGACTTAACTTCTATCTATATCTAAAGATTTGATTTGTAAGGCTCAACTGTTAATAATGGGCAGAAAAAAGTATCCTTATTTACAGACAATATATGGGAGGTCATCCCACACTCTTACTCTTGATGATTGACTTCAGAATCGATGGGAAGTTTAATTGCGTCAGTATCGGGTAGCATTCCTTGAGCATCGGTAGCGGGTAAGTCTGGATTGTTGTGAAGATTAACGAAGATGACACAAGCTATTATGAAAAGTCACTTTGAAAAAACGAATACAGTCGCCTTTGCTTGACGATCCTACCTGAGAAGGACGTTGTAAAAAGCACTAGCTGTTAATCTTGTTTGATAGAGGCAAGAGCCATCGTTATCTAACTTTTAATAACATTTCCGACTCATTACCTGGACTGCAAAATACTAGGAGAAAAGGAAATCGCGGCTACGCCAACGTGCAGGCTTCGCCAACAGGAAGAAGGGGGCCAGAAGTTGCTTCGCTTCTATTCAAAAAACCTTGCCGACCCAGACCCCATTGAGTCCGCACAGGCGGGCTTGGTTTGTGGAGCATCGAGCTTGCCGTTTGTGGGCGATTTACTACCGCCACGCAAGAGAGATTTTTGGAAATTCTTAATCGCCTGAAGAAGCAAATTTGGATACCCTATCAAGTGGCTTACGAATATCAAAAAAATCGCCTCTAGGTTAGAATAGCCGATTACCTGAAAGCTTATCAACCTACAGTTATTTCTTTTCATCTTTTCAGATCAGCTTGCGATCGCACTTTCTTGCGTTCTGGCATATCAACGAAAGCACTTTCCTTTTTCACCTTACAACGAACGCTCAGTATGGCTAATCGAGAACAGTTTGCTTATCTAGTGCAAGATGTCATTTGCTCTCATTGGTGCCGGGAGAAAAATTCACTTTTCACAACATCAGAAGCAAGGGCATCATGCTGAAGCAGAAAACCGACATCGCTTCGCGATTAAGGCGAAGGCACCTACTTGGAATGTTTTTGCTAGGCATCACTGGGGCGATTGGCTCAGCCTGTACCACCAATTCTATGGAGAGAATTACATCAATGAGAACAGACAAACCACAGAATCAGGATCGGGCATCTATAAACGGACGCCTGCTAGCACGACCAACGCAGCCTACGGGAACGGCACTCAGCGGTCTGCAACCGTTGGGACTTTCCACCAAGCGCGACGGACTCCTCTACGTGCCTAAAAATTACCAAGCTTCCCGACCCGCACCACTGGTGGTGATGCTGCACGGAGCAGGTGGCGACGCACGCGGCGGCCTGACTCCGTTCCAAAACCTTGCCGATGCCACTGGACTCATCCTGCTGGCACCTGCCTCGCGCCGCCAGACGTGGGATGTGCTGGTCGGTGGGTACGGCCCCGATATCGCCTTGATTGACCAGGCGCTGGCACAGACGTTTAGCCGCTACGCTGTAGACCCTACCCGCATTGCGATCGAGGGCTTCTCGGACGGGGCTTCCTATGCGCTAAGTGTCGGCATCACCAACGGCGACTTGTTCAGCCATGTGATAGCGTTCTCGCCGGGCTTTATGGCACCAGCTTCACAGGTTGGCGAACCGCGCCTGTTCATCTCGCACGGCACCCAAGACTCTGTTTTACCGATCGATCCTTGTAGCCGTAAGATAGTGCCACAGGTGCGGGGTGCTGGCTACGATGTGGTTTATCGGGAGTTCGACGGCCCCCACACAATTCCCCCTGCGATTATAGACTCGGCACTAGACTGGTTCACGGCGTAGCAGGGTATTCTTGTCCAATCTAAATTTGTCAATTCTCAATGAACACAAAAGGCACTTTAGTATTCGACATCATCGGCACCTGCTTCAGTTTGGACAAGCCCCGCCAGAGATTGGTAGAGCTGGGTGCGCCCCCTCATGCTCTCGAACTCTGGTTTGCCCAAACCTTACGGGATGCCTTCGCCCTCTCCCATGCAGGCAGCTACCGGCCGCTCAAGGAAGTCCTAGAGGCAGAACTACCCCGGACGCTCAGGGTGTTGGGAATTGAGGCAGAGGCCCAGAAGCGATCGCATATAGTAAAAGCCTTCTCCGAACTAGAGCCGCAGCCAGAGGCTTTAGAAGCTTTTCGGCTTCTAACGACAGCAGGCTGGAAGCTAGTCGCCCTCACCAACGGCAGTGAGGACTCCACCCACAAGCTGCTGGAACGAGCCAATGCTCTTGAATACTTCGCCAGCATCTTCTCCTGTGATGCGATCGGGAAGACGAAGCCACACCCGGATGTCTACGCCTTGGCGAAGCAAGATGTCGAGGGCGATGTCTGGATGGTTGCTGCTCATGCTTGGGATATTGCAGGTGCCGCCTGCGCTGGTTTGCGAACTGCTTTCATTAATAAGGAGGAGAAGGACTATCTCGGTGTTTACCCGCAACCGGAGATAATCGCTAGTGATTTGGTTGAAGCAGCGAACCGGATCGTGGAGGGATGACACGCTCGTTAAGGTAAATAGCGTTGGCTCTTGGCACGAATTTATAAGCACTTAAGTAGCGAAACCCAACAGACAAACCTTGAGTTGGGTTTCATCCCTCAACCTAACCTACAAAGTTGGCTGCGCGATCGCAGACATGGTATAAATGTTGGCAAAAAGTAGATGTTGGATTGACGCAGGAAACGCAATTTACAGGATATGCGATCGCACTAACGCCTAAACTCCCGTAGCAAACAATTCAAATCTATCTCTTCCTTACACTTAATTTCAATAAAATTAGCTGACCCTCATGCTTAACAGCAAGCGTTTGGCTATCTGGACTAAAAACATAACTGTCATATCCATTTTCATCTGGAGTCCAAATTTCTTGTCCGTCTCGGCTCCACAACCTCAGCCCATGTTTGAAAACACCCGTACCATAATAAAATTTACATACAGCAGCAATTATCTGGCCATTAGAGCTAAAAGAAACAGACCCGCAGTTATACTCTATATCGTATATATCCTCAAGAATATTCCACAAGGATATTCTAAGCAAAGTTTGAATTCTCTTTCCATCTTCTGCATTCCAAAGCGTTACCCCCCTTGACCCAGCCGTAGCAACTATCTGGTTATCCGGACTCCAACTCGTATGATACATACCAGAATGTTTAAAGGAATATAGCAGTTTCCCCTGATAATTCCACAGTCTAGCCCCTTCAGGATGCGACGTTAAGATAGCAGTATTATTTGAATTAGGTGCGGTCCTGTAAGCCATTAAAGTTGATAAATTTCTAAGTAACTTTCCTTCTTGGCTCCATAAGTTTACGTTGCCATCATCGATAGTAATGATTGTTCTTCCATCTGGGCTAAAACTAACGTATTCAAACCTGCCGACATAACCTTTATTGAGAGAAACTCTCCCAGGAACAGTCAGAGTAGTCAGACCGCTTCTCTTAAGAATCTGAAGCTCCTCCCCAGAGCGACTCCAAAGCTTCACCTCTTGAGAACTACGCGTAGCAATAGTTTGTCCGTCTAAGCTAAATCTGAACTCCTCAATTGTTTCTTTGTGGGGAAGAGCCTTAATTTCCTCACCGTTAAGATTCCAGAGTTTCACTTCCTTGTTGCCAAGAGCAACAATCATCTTCCCATCAGGATGAAAAGCTACAACTGGAATATCAAAAATACCATAATCCTGAGTTATGAAGGGTGATGTCCACAATTGCTTTCCTTGAGTGTTCCACAAAGTCACCCCAGTATTACTAGCAGTTAAGATCAGTTGCCCCTCTGGACTAAATACGAAACTCCTGATTTTAGCTTTTGTTGTATCAGATGATAATGTCCGAATTTGTTCCGCTTCAAGATTCCATAGAGTCACTTCGCGGTCATTAGAAGTAGCAATTATTTTTCCGTCTGGGCTAAATATGAAGCGGTTAATCACAGACTGATTTATTCGCCCAAGCTCAATAACTTTCCAATTTTCACCAGTTTGAAAGTTGATCGTAGCAGCGATCGCAACTAGCGAAACTATAAATATAATTGAAAATTTTTTGCGATTAAGCATTCCAACAACCCCCGATTACAACTATAAATTGGTATTAGATTAATACCAATATAGACTTTTCTCTGGCTTGCCTCTGGATGTTTGGGAGCAACTCTGGAATCTTTACGAAAACTTTACCGGAGCGGTGCGATCGCTAAGCTTGCAGTGTATATCAGTGGAATGTAACACACCAGACCGATTTGAAGATAAAGCAATGAGCGATCGCCCCACTCATTTCAAGGTGAATAGACTAAAACATTTGTATCCCCGGAAATCCTGTGCCATAGCGATTAGAAAGTCTAGGCTCATGCACCGCTTTAATCTCGGCTATGTGCCTGTCTAACTTCTAAACTGCCGTCGTTCCTTTTGCAGTCTCTCGAACAACAAAATCAACCACATCCTCCAACGAACCAGTGCGCTTGTACAGGTCCCGTTGCCGTGCAGCACCGTTCCCTTGCTGCATCGTTTCCTGTACGATCGCACAGACTTCATCCCATTCCCCAAATTCTTCGATGGTGTTGATGCCGATTAGCGATCGCGGACTCCGCACTAGACTGGTTCACCGTAGAGTGTTCTGCGATCACGTTGGCATCAGTTGCTGAATGCGCTGTGGCTCCTCTCCCAGCCAATCTAGATTCTGGGCAGTGCTGTCGAAAATTGATGAGGTTTTGAATGGCTCAAACTCGCCGCGTGATGCTGCTTCTGCCGTTTTTGCTAACAGCGATCGCACCTGCTCGTCATTCATTGGCTGGAACGTCCGCACCGCCTCAAACGCTTGATCGAGAATCTCCATGCTGTCAATTCCCGTAACCACAACCGATGTAGGTAGATTCAGCGCATAGTGCAGACACTCAATTGGCGTTACCGTATTGGACTGTAACAAAATCCCGTTTCCCATGCTTTTCATGCCAAGAATGCCGATGTCCTGTTTAACGAGTTCTGGCACAACCAGCTTCGCAAAGCTTCGGTAGTGTGCATCCATCACATTCAGCGGCAACTGAGCTGCATCAAATTTAAACCCATAACTAGCTGCAACTTCCAGCATATGCAGATGAATCTGGGGGTCTTTGTGTCCGGTGAAGCCAATATATCGGAGTTTGCCAGCTTCCCGCGCCTCAATTAAGGCGGCATTTGCCCCTTCTGGATCGAAAACTCGATGCGGGTCCTCAAATCGGAGGATTTCGTGGTGCTGGACGAGATCGATGCAGTCAACTTGCAGGCGTTGCAGTGATTCGTCTAGCTGCCTTGTGGCTTCTTTCTTGGAACGACCGTCAATTTTCGTCATCAGGAACACTTTGTCTCGGTAGCCATCGCGCAAGGCTTTCCCCATGCGAATCTCGCTGGCTCCACCGTTGTAATCCCAACTGTTATCCATAAAAGTGATGCCGCGGTCGATCGCACTGCGAACAATCCGGATACCCAGTTGCTCATCCACATACTTCAACCCGATGTGCCAACCACCCAATCCGAGCGCGGAAACTTTCTCTCCTGTACTACCGAGAGTTCGGTATAGCATTTCTGAGTTTGACGTACTTTCTGACATCTGTTCTCCTGGTTTTGCAGCTATTGCTTAAGTGCAGATAGCTATAAGCAAATTCAAACGCAAGGAAACGTTTACAACATCTTGCTAGAGACACACTAAAACTGAGTATTGGCAATTTAGGAGGTGTGAGGTACATGGTTGAGCTGATGCGTTATGCGATCGATCGTGAAGAGGAGATGCCCGACTTCTCTAAGAAGTCGGGCATCTCAACTGATTCATAATCCACGCTCATCGCGTTGGATCGTCACTTACCTTAACAATCAGCTTGCCAAAGTTTTTCCCCTGCAGTAAACCAATGAAGGCGTGGGGAGCATTTTCCAAACCATCTACAACGTCTTCTTTATACTTGAGCTTCCCTTCCTGCAACCACTTAGAAACATCGTTTACAAACTCTGCCTGACGGTGTTGGTAATCACCCACAAGAAAACCCTTGATTAAAGCGCGTTTAACCAACAATGGCATCAAATTAGGGCCAGGAGGAGGAGTTTCTGCGTTGTACTGCGAGATTAAACCAACCAGTGGTATTCTTGCCCCAAGATTAATCTGCTGCAACACGGCTTCTAAAATTGGACCCGCCGTATTGTCAAAGTAAACATCGATTCGGTTAGGACAAGCAGCTTTCAGTGCTGAACTGAGGTCTTGAGTTTTGCGGTTAATACAGGCATCAAACCCTAATTCTTTCACTACGTAATCGCATTTCGCCTCATTCCCAGCCACCCCCACCACCCGGCAGCCTTTGAGCTTGGCAATTTGTCCCGCTACAGAACCGACTGCGCCAGAGGCAGCAGAAACAACAAACGTTTCGCCTGCTTGTGGTTGCCCAATATCAAGCAGCGCAAAATATGCCGTCATTCCAGGCATCCCCGTTATGCCCAACGCATAGGAGATGGGTGCTTGATTGGGGTCAAGCTTACGCAACGTTTCGCCTTTCGATACGCCATAAGCTTGCCAGCCGTCATAACCCAGCACAAAATCTCCGGCCCAGAATTGGGGATGGTTCGATTTCACCACTTGGCTGACTGTGCCACCGACCATCACGGAACCCAATTCTGCCGGAGAAGCATAAGATTCGCGATCGTCGCTCATGCGTCCGCGCATATAGGGGTCGAGGGACAGGTAAATCGTGCGGTTGAGAACTTCGCCTTCCCCTGGTTCTGGGAGAGTGGTTTCGACTAGGGCGAAATCACTCTCCTTGGGTTCGCCAACTGGGCGACTTTTGAGTAAGATTTGTTGGTTAATTGAATTAGGCATTGATGGTTCCTATTTTTTTCCAATGGGTGGAGCATCGATTAGTGCTATACTAGGCTGGATAATCATCTTAACAAGCCTACTAACGATTGCAGTTGATAATCACTGGCTCAACATCTTTCATCAGACATAATTAGAGAGCATTACCGAACGCGATCGGCAATACGTTCAATATTTACGACAGGACGAACTATGGAAGCATTGATTGAAGAAATTGTACGCAAGCTTCATCATCTACCTGAAGTAAAAATCCTAGAGGTACTAGATTATTAGAACGGCTATCCGACAGTTGGACAGTTGCGTGGTGATGGGCACCAGCTCCAAGTCACCTCTCAAAAAGGTTGCTATTTAACCGTTCAACAATGAAACAATTAAAACTCTTTTTTTAGGAAATTTATGACAACATTGTTAAATGAGATTGCTCACTGTCCTCACGTAAATTTTTGTATTCAAAATCCATCAGTTGACCATCCATGTCGTGAGATTGTTTTTTCCCAATCATCTTCTACCCTGAACGAATACCAAGTACCTGAACCGTGGAGCGGATGTATAGAACAAGCTCCTATCTTATTTCTAAGCTCCAATCCGTCCATTAGTTCAGTTGAAGACTATCCACGTTGGTCATGGTCAGATGATGCCATTGATGATTTCTTCAATAATCGCTTTGGTGGTGGACGCAAGGTATGGATTAAAGATGGCATAAAATCGCTACAAAAAGATGGAACGTATAGTGGTGGTGTTAACTTTTGGAGTGCGGTTCGACAAAGGGCTGCCGAGCTGTTTCAGCGTAATGTCACTCCTGGAATTGACTATGCAATTACTGAAATAGTGCATTGTAAGTCAGTAAAGGAAATTGGTGTCAAAGAGGCGCAAAACCAGTGCGTTCAGAGTTACTTGCAAAAAGTCTTGCAAATGGCAGCAGCACGGGTTGTTGTAGTACTGGGAGAGCGGGCAAAAAAGGCAATGCAAGATGAGTTCAATATCCCTAAAGATGTTTCTCTGTTCGGACCGATAGCGATCGGTGGTCGAGAAAAGCTGATTACTTTCCTTCCTCACCCAAGTGCGTTTGGTATTAAAAAATTTGCTAATTGTCTAAAATATGATGAACTTGAAAGCTTACGTGCATTTTTACGTTAGTCCAAATACAAAAGCAAAATCCTTTCCATCACGGAACCCAATTCTACCGCAGAAGCATAAGATGCTCGATCGCTCATATGTCCGCGCATATAGGGGTCAAGGGACAGGTAAATCGTGCGGTTGAGAACTTCGCCTTCCCCTGGTTCTGGGATTAGGGTTTCGACTAAGGCGAAATCACTCTCTTTTGGTTCCCCAACTGGGCGGCTTTTGAGTAAGATTTGTTGGTTAATTGAATTAGGCATTGATGATTCTTATTTCTTCCAATGCGTTGAGCATGGATTAGTGCTGTACCAGGCTGGACAATCATCTCAACAAGCTTACTAATGATTGAAGTTGATGATCGCTAGCTCAACATCTTTCATCAGACATAATTAGAGAGCATTACCGAACCTAATTTGCAATACATTTAACTGAAAGATTATGACCACGATCGAATCGAATAAACAAGTTGTATTGAAGTACGTTGAGGCATTCAACCGAGGTGATTTAGAAGCACTTCAGGAGCTTTTTACTCCAGACGCATTAATTCAAGGCGTTTTAGGGTGGGGTGAATTGGCTAAGGCTATGCCGATTTGGAAGGAGCTTCACGAGGCGTTCGCAATCAATTTGACTGTGGAGGAAATTATTGCGGAGGGCGATACAGTTGCAGTGCGTTACACTGAGCGTGGATCGTTTGTCGGTTCCTTCCGAGGGCAGGAGCCAACGGGTAAATCATTTGAACTTGTGGCGATGGAATGGTTCACTCTGCTTGATGGGAAGATTCAGCGCCGTTGGGGTGCTCGTGATGCTGCATCCCAAGCCCGCCAACTCGGTATGAACCTTGGATAATGAACTTCATCTAATACTGTTTATGGTAACGATCGCGAAAACAAGCAGTCAAAGCGATGCAGAAGCTGGCAGTATTCGGTGGAACAGGGATTATTGGGCGTGGCATCACTGAATATCTTGATACTCAGGATGATTGGCAAGGCATTGGCGTTGCCCGTCACCCATCCTCACCGTCGGACAAAGACGATCCGTAGGTCGATCGCTCAGCAATTCGATCGCCATCCGGTTGCTCTTGGCTCCCCATCTCATTATTTTGCCGTGCGGCTTTGTCACTCAAAAAAGTTAACAGCGAAGGCGATAAAGATGAGTGGCTGTCTTTTCCAAAAGCGCGTTCAGTACCAATGCCACCTGTTCCAGGTAACAACCGATTAAACCAACCGATCGCAGTGGTAGAAAGCCCTGGAAAAAGAGCATAGAGTCTGGCACTAAACCAAGTCCAAAGTGGCACAATTACCTCTGCATCACCCCGTCGAAATCCAGCAATCGTCTCACGAGCAACCTTTTCGGCACTCGTCGAGATCAAAGGCAACGAATCAGCAATGCTGAACCAGGTAAACTCCTTGCGGTGCTGACCTTTGAACATAGCGTGGTCTATCACGCCTGTGCGGATGAAACCGGGACATACCGTTGTGACAGCAATCCCGTCCTTTGCCAGTTCTGTCCGCATCCCTTCCGAGAAACCCGTTAAGGCAAATTTGCTGGCGCAATACGCCAACATATGCGGGGAAACTACCTTGCCGCCGATCGAAGAGATATTAACGATGCGTCCAGCCTGTCGTTGACGCATTTCCGGGAAAACCGCATAAGTAGTGTATAGCGGTGCCCAGAAATGCAGCTTCATCAAGTCGTCGTAGTCTTCCATCGTCAATACGTCCATTGGCGCCACAAGGTCGGTGCCTGCGTTATTAATGAGGATGTCGATCTGACCGAAGCGATCGCGCACCTGCTGCACCATCTGGTCAACCTGGGAGCGATCGGTGACATCACAGGGAACAGTCAGCACCTCTCCACCGCCCTGCTTCAGCTCAACACGCGCCCTTTCGAGTTCGGCGCGATCGCGGGCACAAATTGCCAAACGCGCTCCTTGCTGCACCAACTGACGTGCCATAACCAAACCAAGCCCGCGAGAACCACCCGTAAGCAGCACCGTCTTCCCTGTGAGATCGTATTGACGTTCGCGCCACGATCGCACCACCCAAAGCACGACGAGCAAAGCGCCCACGCCAACTGCAAAAAGAATAAGAGGATTCTGATTATCTATATAGGAATTCATGGTTAAAACTCAAATGCTGATGTATGGTGAAGCGCAATCTACCCTATTACCTGAACCTGATATAGCAATCCTTAATCATTTGTGAATTTCTTACTCCCTCCCCTTAGCAAGGGGAGGGTTGGGGTGGGGTAAAAAATTTACGACTCATGTAGGATTGCTATATGATAGTTCTTGTTAATTTTAAAGGTAATTTAAACTACAACTTTTTATTCGTAAAGCGCTGGCAGTTCAATTTCCTCAGCGACTTATTTGTATCCCTTTAAAATTAGCAATACCTATCTCCCTCTTCGCTTTAACTTGTTAACTACACGTTTTTCTAAACAGAAGTTGCCCTCAAGGGAGAACTTCTGTTTAGAAGTGGCTGTTATGGCGATCGCGGTTGGCTAGAGAGTGGGAGCTAAAAAGCTATTCTCTTATTGCACAATCAGCTCCCCTCTCAATAAAAAGCCATCAAACCGCTTACCGGGCAATGCTTTGCCTTGTAATGAGAGGATTGGCTGTTATTGCAATTAGGTTGCCATTTCTTGCTGAATCTTGCTCTTGGCAGCTTTAAACTCGGTTGCCATTTGCTCTTTTTGCTCGTCGCTGCAATTGTTGTCAATCGCCGAGAACATGGTAGATTCTTCTTGGCGAATGTGGTCGCCAACCGCCTCCATCAGGTCTTTAATTTTCGATCTAAACTCGTCAGCATTAGTGGGGTCCATAGCCTTAATTTCATCGAGCATCTGCTTCATTTGCGCTTGCTCATCGTACAGCTCTTGAGTGTTGTCATCACCGTAGAACGATCGAACTTTAGGATAGACGACTTCTTCTTCAGCTTGAGCGTGTACCAACAAATCTTTGTAGAGTTGTCCGAAATACTCTTGGAGCTTTTGAGGATCTTTAGTAGCTCCGATTTCGGTGAAGATAGTATTCGTCTTGTTGTGATCCAGCCGGATTAGGGTCTGGATGTTCATATCTTGTTTGTCAGTGTTTTGGGTGGCTATGCTGCCAACTACACCCGACAATGCAGCAACCCCATCTTGCACCCGTGCCCAGAGTCCCTGGTCGGCGTCTTTACCAGTCATTTCCCGGACACCCACCAGTTCCAGCATTCCTTTGAGTTGTTCTTGGTGAGCGCGACCCTCAAAATTGACGGTATTCAAAGGGCCAATTGCCACTTCAATATCAGCTCCCACCTTCTGAGCGGCTTTGTGAATAATGATTCCACTCATGGCTTGACCATGCTTCATCAGTTCGTGCTGCATGAGTTTCTGATAATACGTAAACTCATCGCCGGACATCATTTTCTCAAACTGCGGAATAAATATCTTGGTCGCAGCACTAGGTTCAGCTTGAATGCCGTATTGGACGATCACCGTCTCTATAATGCCCAGGTTTTTCTGGTCATCCTCAAGCATATTCTGGAGACGCTTGCGAACATCTTCATCAGGGCAGGCATCTATTAGCTTTTGATCGTTCGAGATAATTAAATTTTGAAGGGCTTTCAAGTCTGCCAATCTTTCGCCGATCGCAAGCCGTTTTGTATCGTCTAACGTTGTAACCATGTTTAATCTTCCTCGATGGTGAATAATCTGATTGATAGCTGTTTGATACCTGTAGCTACTCGCTTTTTCAGGCTATTTTGACGCACCTTATTTCCAAATAAGGTCGTATTTAGACCAACGTTATTTGTTGATAGACCAACGGTTCATCCCGCTCAAAAATTTGCCCCCTTGTCAACAATCTTTTTAACGAGAGTCAGTTCCTTGATTTGGACTGCCAACCACGTTGCCAGCACCTCCAGGAGCTTCAGGCTCACTACCCGGACGGACGTCAGTGCCGGATTCTTGACCGGTCATGCGATATCTCTCATCAAGTGGAGTGTTACCCTCTTCTGTGGTTGGTATACTTGTTTGGGTGCCAGGATTATCTTGAGGCTCATATTTTGCATCATCTTGGCGATTGTCTTGAGGATTATTTGATGTCATGATTTTCACCTCTTTTTCACCTTACTATACAAGGCTATCATTCAGTTTCAAGTAGGTGATCTATCCTCAGACATGACTCGCTCTACGACTAATTCTAGAGGGAATCTTGAGCGAGAATTATTGCACGAAATATGTGCAATAATTCTCAATCGGGCTTAACATTTGTTGTACGCCCAACACCGCTGTAGAAAATCCGTACTTTTCCCCGTTGTATCGATTACCGTGTGTTGCCCTGGGCTTCGGTGTCCCGATCGCGGCGTCCCAGCAGGGTGCCAACAGCGGTAAGAACCTCCGGCACTGCGAGTACCATGGAGGCGATCGAGCAAACCGTCGCAACTTGGCAGTATTCACAAAACGCCTTGTTCTCGCTCCATTCCTCACGAGCTAACTCGACATTGGTCACTCCGTCCAACACAAGCTTGATACCCATTGCAATTGGTAACAGAGGGTTGCGCCTAGCGCGGTCTAGACCACCAGCAGCCAGCCAAGCAGTGAGGGCATAATTAGCCACCATTATTGGCCCGTCGGGTGAGTTGAATTTGTTGTAAGCGTAATTAGAAGCGTCAACGCCGTCTGCATCGAAAAGCTTTTGTCCCGGCGGATCTGGTAGGTGATTAACGATCCCAGTCTGGTAGAGTGTGACCGCTTGTCCCATCGAACCCCCAAGCATAGATAAGCCGATAATCCATCGCCGACGGGTCATGTGAGGGTTCTTTCCTTGACGCAGCTCCTCAGTCAGTTGTTTTGGGTCTATAAAGCGCAATCCTCCATAATAATAACGTATGCGTTAACGGTCACATCAGCCATACACAAAGCGTTTCCATGAAAATCAATAGAAAACGCACTAGGAACCCTATTCAACGACGCGATCGTCCTGCGCTGAGAGTGTATAGATTTCCCATCATTTTATGGATTCAGTTTGATGCGTACCACTTACCTAAGAGGTACTTGTAAATAAAGCGCTGTATTTCAAGCTCTTGTATAGAAAAGCTTCAACTCGGTTAATATTATGTCCCTTCTTTAGGTTGACCCTTAGACAAAGTAACAGGATTAAAGTTTAGTAGAGGGCTTTTTAGTGAATAAAATCATTTTATGGAAAAATTATGAAAAACGAAGAATAATTTTTTGTATCGGCTTAATAAGTAGGGGGAGCACTTATTCTAGTTGCCAAGACAAGCCCAAGGGATGAAGGGATGTAGATTTAATGGTGGATACTCTGGGCAACATTCCCGGCGACTTGCTGAATTTGGAGTTCTTGGTGTTGAAGCCTTTTCAGTTAGGAGTTCAGAAGTATATTGACCTTCTGGAGAACATCTATTTTGAAAGCAAACTAATCAATTTTCTCCGGATGGAAAAGTGGATTGTTGATAGTCCCGACCAAGCTGGAGAGGCTTACCGACAGTTCCTGAAAGATTTCTCTCAGGGAAACAAACTGATTGAAGGTCAGGTTGAGATTGGCAACAAGCGAGTGGATCTGGGAAACATCCGCATCCCGATTTTGAACATTTACGCCGAGCAAGATCATCTCCTCCAGCATCTTCCTTAGCTCTTAAGACATACATTGCTAGCGAAGACTACACCTTGCGCTCCTTCCCAGTTGGGCCCATCGGGATGTACGTCAGCAATAAAGTGCAGCGAAACCTTCCTTCAACTATCGTCGATCGGCTTAAGGCGCGATCGTAGAAAAACCCATGCTGGTGTTCTGCCTCACCACGATGCCTTCGTTTGCTGCGATCGCCCACTTAGGTGCGTGCAAACTGGTGTTTAATTTTGGCAACTCTGTTGCTTCTACACAACCTAGCTTAACGTTAATATCCATCTAGGAGTAGACAAAAACAGAGCTTCATTGATGCTATTCTCTGAGCATCTATAAAAATAAGCAGTCCCATAATTAAAACGTAATTCAACACCCCAAACTCAGCAAGCTAGGGGGGTGTTAATTAAAACAAACATTGAACGGCAAGACTACGTTAGCTAACAAAGAGAGAGGCTGTATGGCTCAAACAAAGAACGATTCAGAAATCTTGCCGGAGGATTTTAGTGACCCATCGGCAGATAACGCCTTAATCGAGCCGAAACAAGACCGATTAGGATATGCACCCTTCGCCAAACATCTTGCAGACAGTATTTGCCAAATGAACTTTCCTGAAGGGTTCGTTATTGCAATTTACGGTTCTTCAGGTTTTGGCAAGTCCACACTATTGAACTTTTTAACGTACTATCTCGAACAAAAGCCCGAGAGCGAGCAACCTATTATTGTCCCTTTTAATCCCTGGTTATTTTCTGGGGGCGAAGACATCACAAGGCGCTTTATTGGTCAATTACAGAGTGTTTTGAGCCAATTTAAAGCTGTCTCTAAAGGCATCCTAGGTCGAATAACTAATCTGGCTAAAGCAGTTTCTGAAATTCCTATTCCTTACGCTCAAGCTAGTAAGGCACTTGTAAAATTATTTGACGATAAAGAGAAGGAGACTTCCGACTTAAAAGAAGAAGTCGAAGATACACTAGACAAGCAGCATCCGCGAATCGTAGTAACGATTGACGATATTGACAGGCTCTCCGCTGAAGAGATCAGTCAATTATTTTATCTTATTAAATCAATTCCCAACTTTACTAACGTTGTCTATTTGCTCGTTTTCGATCAAGAAGTTGTCATCAAAACTCTCACAGATAAACAACCTTTACCCGGAGACACCTACCTCAATCAGATTGTTCAAGCTTCTTTTGAGTTACCTCTTCCAGATAAAACCTCACTCCGCAAGCTACTTTTTGAAAAACTCAATGGCATACTGGCTGACGCACCAAAGCCACTACTCAATCAAAATCGCTGGGGCAATGTTTATTTACAAGGGATAGACCACTTTATTACCAACCCTCGCGACATTACTCGTCTAACCAACCTCTTAACCGTGACATACCCAGCGGTGAAAAGTGAAGTGAACCCTGTTGATTTTATTGCTATTGAGTCCCTGCGAGCCTTTCGCCCAATGATCTATGACATAATCCGCAAAAATCCTAAATTCTTTGCGGGAAATGTGGAGGCGGAGGGTTCTCTAATTCCGACCTTGGACGAAATCAAAGATTTTCATTATTCGTGGCTGGCTCAGTTTGAAGATGAAGATAAAGAACCAATCAAACGGCTGCTATTGCACCTTTTTCCTAAATTAGAAGGTGTGTGGTATAATACCTATCCCCCTGCCCAGGACGAGTCAATATGGGGCAAGCAATTACGTATTTGCAGCTTAGATATATTTCCCAACTACTTCCGTTTAGTATTAACACAAGATGAATTCTCGGATGCTGAGATAAAAACAATTTTTGCCTTGGCAAAAGATGCAAAGGCATTTGGTAAAAATCTTGTAGAACTTGCTCATCAAAAACGCTCTGATGGCACGACGCAAATTCGGGCATTTCTTGAACGGCTTGAGGATTACCCTGAAAAAGAAATTCCTACCGATTGCATTCCTTCAATTGTGAAAGCTTTGTTTGATGTCGGCGACCAGCTTTTGCCTCCGGAAGACGAACCGCATGGAATGTTTGATTTTGGCAATGACATTAGAATTGAACGCCTGATCTCACAACTGTTGCATCGGATTGACGAACAAGCACGGTTTGAAACCTTGAAAGAGGCAATATCAAACGGTAATGCCTTATCCATAATTGTGCGCGAAGTAGCAGCCTTGGGTCAGGAACAAGGTAAGTATGGACCAGAAGAATTTATCCCCGCAGAGGAATGGCTCCCGAGTGTAGAACACCTTAAAGAACTTGAAGGAATAGCCTTGAAACGGCTGCGAGATGCTGCACAACAAAACTCCCTACTGCAATCCCCAAAGCTATCTGAAAATTTACACTATTGGCAAAGTTGGGCAGGAGAAGAGGAAGTCAAGCAATGGGTTGAAAAGATTATTGAGGATGACGAAGGGCTAGTTAATTTCTTGGAGAATTTGCTGCCAAAAGATTTTAGTGAGGATGGGTCCAACGAAACTCCCAGAACAGGCTACAAACTTGACCTTAACTGGCTCGAACCCTATCTCGAACCATCCGCTATCGTTGAGCGAATGAGGAGTCTCGGTGAAACGAGCGAGTTAACAGAAGATCGGAAAAATGCGATCGCCCAATTTATCCAAGAATATGAGACGCAGCAGCAGGGACAAGGCTCGGATCAGGCAAGGATTTAGGCCGTCGAATAGCAGTGCTAGAGCCTCGATCCGGTAATCCAAATGATGTGGAGGGTATGACACAACTGACTGGGGACGAACGTTAGAAACTCATGGTTCAGGGAAGCAACCAGGGCTAGGCCATAAATTTCTTGCTATTCCTTTGCTTCAATCAGCTTTGTGGGTTGCCGGGCTGGCAATAGGGCGCGTATTAGCTGACCCACAGGCACAGAACGTTGCTCGTGAACAAACACCAAGGGCACGAGGGCCAACAGTCGCAAGACGGCTGAGAGAGCAAACGCAATTGGCAAACCACCAAAACCAGTCAGACTCGCGACATAGCTACCAACAGTGATTCCGATTGCCCCAGTGATTCCAGGAACCGCCGCCGCAATAGCAAAATAAATCGACTGATTGCGTAGCGGCGTCACCGACATCATCAGATTGCCACTGCACAGGTCAATCGCTGCCCAAGTCCCTCCGGCCACTATATGCAACAAGGGGAACCACACCCAAAGGAAAAATGGAGTAGTTCCAGCTTCTAGCCACAGTAGAGGCGTCAGAGCCACCAAGACTCCCACAGTTATCATCACAGGGCGATTGCCAATCCGGTCAGCCAGTCTGCCCCAGAACATCAGCATCAGCAAGTTAGCACCAGCTCCCAAGCTGTTATAGAGCGTTACTACACTGACATCGAGGTGGAGATCCCCCAGTAAGTACAGGTTAAAGAAGGGAGCGCTGATGTTAACCGCAAAGCTCCAGAAGCCTGCGTAAAGAAGAAACCTCAAAAAATTGGCATCCTGGAAGAAGCTAAAAACAGTCTCCCAAGGCGACAGATGGTCTGTATCCGAATCGGTGGCCTGTAAAAGCTTTGGGTTCACATCAGTCATGCAGAAGTGAAAGCCCAGACTGATTATCCCCAGCACGATTCCCAGAACCAAGACCGCACCGAAGCCCGAGAGCGAGCCACCCGGCCACTTCGATACTGCTAGACCCAGCAGCGGCACAGCGATGAGATTGGTTAAGGTCACAACACTATTGCGAAAGCCAAAATACCGCCCCCGCAATCGCTCTGGTACTAACACAGCCATCCAGCTAAAAAAGGAAGCACGGCCCAAAGCTTCCATGATATTAGTCACCCAGATAATTGCCAGTGTCAACACTACCAACTGATCTCCAGCCATACGAGATGAGCTGACCAACCAA
>JACJNV010000005.1 GCA_014695175.1 Microcoleus sp. FACHB-DQ6
ACTATTCAAATTTTGAAGTTCTCAACGCCTCAGCCAATTCTTGGGGGCCGAGGAATCAACTTGCTTACGCCAAGCGGTTCGGTGTTTTTGGGGCAAAGGCTTTGGTTTTGCTGCTCAATACGGACGATTTGTTTGCATCGGCTCCCTGCGATCTGGTTGTGGGACGCGATCGATCTTACCCGGATCGCAAACCCCGATCGGCTACGCTAGAGTTATTGAGCCGCTACCTGCTACCTGCAGTGCCGACTAGCCAATTAGCAGCACCCCGAGCCACCAGCGCCGATGTAGTTGGCTCCAACTTAGAGGCTATTCACCAAATCCAGAAAATAGCTGTATCCGCCAACATCGAGTTTTTGCTAGCCCTCACGCCGAAACGGGGCGAACTCGGCGGCCCGGGCCCTCGCGACTGGGAAGTCAATGCTAGAGCGCGTCTCGCCGAACTCGTAGAAACAGAGAAAATTACTTACATAGATTTTCTTCCCATTTTCAATTGTGCGGCCGAATTTCCCACTTTGTATCGAGACAGCATTCACCTGAGTCCTCAAGGAAATCAGCTAGTTAGCAAAACCATCAGTCGTCAAATAGTCGGTCTTTTTTGCCATAAATCGTGACTTCACCTAAAGACGGATACTTGCCCACGACTTCTGTTGTCGAGAGCAAAAAAGTTGAAACCTTAGTTCAAGCCCCCAGATTCATCTGCAGAGTCAATCTAAGATCTAAAATCGCTCAACGGATCGCAACTCGACGCTCGCACTCGCCGAACTTCTCACGCCGAATACTCCAATCTCAAATCGACTGACATCGAATCCGGTTGCATGGGAACAGTTACCCTCTTCAACGAACAACAAACCCAAACTGTAAAAGCACCCGGAAACGACACAATTTGTCTCGATTTAGCTAACTTGCAAAGTAGACTCTAGCTCTTTCGGATACCAAGCTTGACCGTCGAGAGCCATTTGCTCAATCAAACTCGCAAGCCGCAGAGCTTTGAGAGCTTGTTCTCCTCCCACAGAAGGCTGATTTCCACCCCGCACGCAATTAATAAAATGCTCCAATTCTGCGTGGAGCGGTTCAATATTGCTGGTGTAAACTTTCTCGATCAACCCATCTTGACGGTAAAGCACCTGACCGTAATCCGTCACGTAATTGGCGGTTGTTTGTCGGTGAATCAAGATTTCGTTGTTGAGAAAATCTGCCTCTGTCAGAGAATTCTTGCAGTGAGCCACGATTGAACGGAGTTTGCGGTGCGTCACCTTACTGGCAGTCAGGGTGGCGACAATGCCGTTAGCAAAGTTCAACGTCGCTGTCACGTAGTCTAAATAACCTGAATCTGAGGCCCTGCTGCCGCTGGCCGTCAGCTTCACCACTTGGGAATCTGCCAATTCCAAAAGCAAGTCGATGTCGTGGATCATTAAATCCAAAACTACCGATACGTCGTTAGCCCGCTGGGAATAGGGACTCATCCGGTGAGCTTCCAATGCCAGTAACTCTTCTGTTTTCAGCACTTTGCCGAGTTCCTGAAAAGCTGGATTGAAGCGCTCGATGTGACCCACTTGTAAAATCCGGTGGGCCTCAGCAGCCGCGTTGACCAAAGATTCGGCTTCGGCAATGCTAGCCGCGATCGGCTTTTCAATTAAAACGTGAACACCCGCTTGGAGACAAGACATCCCCACAGGGTGATGCAGGCGAGTTGGAACGGCGACGCAAACTGCATCTACGTGGGCGAGCAAATCTCGGTAGTCTTCAAAGAAGCGAACCCGGTATTTGCTTGCTACATCTATTCCCCGCTCTACATTTATGTCTGCAACACCCACGAGTTCGATATCTTTTAGCAAGCTCAGAACTCGCGTGTGATGCTGGCCCATATTGCCAACCCCAATCACCCCAATGCGGAGGGGTTCGGGTTGACTTCGCTGGGCGAAAACGTTTGCGTATCCCAATGACATCCTATCTAGCACTCCTGGATTCTCCTCCACCACCACAGGAATCAAGCCCCTTGGCTTCCCTCAGCTACTCACAGCCATCCAGATAGTACCACAGTCAAACTATTTGTGAAGAATTTCTAAGTTAAGTTGCGATTGTCGCATCAGGTAATTAAGCAGTAGCTCCTCATACACAAGGGCAGAATACAGCGGTAAAATGTCTGGAAATTGCGTATTGACAAACTTTATTAAATGTGTATGTAGATTGGGACGATCGTCCGCAGCATCGCCACAACACACACGCCTCGGAATATTTGGCGATTACGATCAAACATTTTTCTAGTTTGTGTTCAAAAGTAATAGTGAAAGTCATAAATTATACAAATACAACAGACGACGCATCCGTATTAGTTCGGTTATTTACATTCGGCAATCTTTGACTTCAAAAAAATTCACTTTAAGAATGCGGATAATTACGGGCGATCGCTCACT
>JACJNV010000050.1 GCA_014695175.1 Microcoleus sp. FACHB-DQ6
TAAAAATAGGGTAAGCAATATAACTTACCCCAGTAAATTGAAAAAATAAAATTTAGTTTAATTGAAAAACAATTTCTTGAGTCCGTATGCTGCTAAACCGACAACAGCACCAGCAGCAACAACGGGTGCTGCACCAATTGCAACAGCCGTTCCGCCAACAGCTAAACCCATCCCACCTACTGCACTAGCTACACCAGCTCCAGCCACAGCACCACTAGCTACATACCCAATTGCCTCTGCTTTATCTTCAGAGTTATCTTTATGATTAGACATTTATCATTTCTCCAAAAGAAAGGGATTACAAGTCTTTATTGCATCTTCAACCTTTTTCAATTCAGCGTCTACCGTGAAAATACTTAAACATCAACTCTTTACATAAAGACCTGTACCAGCCTCTCCGACATCTCCAACCGCGCTAGACCTTGCCACCGCTCCGACCGTGGTTAGGGTGCGATTTAGGCAGTGCCAGCCAGTGCCAGCCATCCAATCACCCCAAAACCCCACACACCGCCCTAAATCACCGCATTCTTAACCCTCACCAGTGCCAGCCGTCCGATCGCCCCGTTGCCTCGGAGTCATCCGATCGCCCTGTTGAATCTGGCAATTTGAAGGGGTAACGACAGCCCAAAAAAATTACCCCCTCAAAAAAACACCTACCCCTAGGCGCAAATTTTATCCATCAACCCGATTCAAATTCCAGTCGTAAGGCAAAAAAACGATCGCCCATCCATCGCCCACAGCAGCCTCCGGCCCCAAATAACCGCCCACATACTCAGCCACCGAACCCGCCGCCTTTACAAAATCCTCGCCGTACCACTTAAAAATCTTGCTCAAATAAAGCGTCTTTTTCTCGGCATCATATCGCACCTTATCAGGATTGTGAATAAAACGGCTCGCATCCGCTTCTAGTTGAGTCCGTACCGACTCTGGGAAATAAGCCCCCCGGCGCAGCAGCGGGCACCCGACTGAAGCGCAAACTAATGCAAAATGGATGCGCGGTTCCGCAAATTCCGGCCGCAAAATTGCGTGTTCGATTTGATTGAGACTGTACTTTTTGCCGCCAATAATCGTATTTGAACGAGTGAAAAAATCCAAAAAACTCAGCCAGTTGGGAATTCCCAAAATTTTGGGACGGATAGACGCGATCGGATATACTTCCAGAACTTGAGAAATTGCGATCGCATTGTACGCATTCAGCCACAACGCCAGCCGCGCATCCGCATCACTACAATCCGCCAAATCCACATCCGCCAAACTTTCCAGCCACGCCCTCAAAACATCCGCCCCCTCAGCTTTCCAGCCCCGATAATTGACGCGGCCCAAATCGTCAACGTAGCGTTGCAGCAACTCGTCCCAAATCGTAAAGTCGATCGTAGCGATCATTTATTACTATCCATCATATAAGGCGGGCATTGCTTTAGCTTCTGCTTCTATTTAATACTACCGTCAACCCAAATAACACCTCCAACGGTAGGATTTTTTAGATTAGACCCGTTAAACGGACTCTGGTTAAATTAACTTGAGTAAAATTAGTACCTTGTAAATTAGCTTGCCACAAAGAAGCCTCGCTCAAATTTGCCCCGGATAAATTAGTTTCCCTAAAATTTGCTTCTCTCAAATCTGCCCCTTGCAAATTCGCATTTGCTAAACTCGCGTGCGGCAGAGGAATCTTATCAAATCGCCGCCCGGACACTGGTTAGTTTACCGCAACTAATTGATTTGCTGCGGGTTAGGTGCAATCACCGGTGTAGCCAACCCGAAAATCATTCCCCATGAAACTGCTCCCAAAGTTACAGATTTCCTGCTCTTTACATTCTACAATCTTAAAAGATTCTTAATTTCAACTTCAACAGGGATCGGTTTCTTCCGGCACAACACCCCTCCCACTTTGATCTGCAATTTTTTAAATTCCCCTTACCTCCATAACACACTATGACGGATCGAACCAACTTTTTCGATAAACTGTTAGCGGCTGTTGAAACCAATCAAAGTTTGCTGTATTTAGCCCTCGACCCCGACCCAGAAACCTTGCCAGCGCTGGTTTCCATGACTGGGGAGGAAACTCAAACTTTTGTAACTGATTTGTTGTCAAAGCTAAAAAGTGCGATCGACCAAACAGCCGATTTAATCTGTGCCTGCAAAATCACCCTCGGTTTTTACCAATCTCTCGGTATTCCCGGTTGGGCATTGCTGCAAGAAATTTTAACAATTATTCCCCCTCACCTGCCAGTAATTTTAGATGCCAAACACTGCGATTTAAATACCAGCACAGTGTTTGCCAAAATTGTATTTCAAGACTGGCGAGTTGACGCTATTACTTTAAGTCCCTATCCCGGATTCGACCAAGTAGCGCCATTTTTGTTATACGCTGGAAAAACTGTTTTTGTACTCTGTGCCACCGCCAATCCGTCAGCGGCGGCTGTGCAAGAATACCCGACGCCAGAAAATCCTTTGTACTTGCAATTAGTCCGACTCTCTCAAACTTGGGGAACTCCCGAAAAACTCGGTTTAGAAGTAGGAGTAATGCCGGATATGTTAGCCCGCATCCGCAAAGAGGCTCCTGAACGCCTAATTTTAGTCGAAGGAGACATCGCCGTAGAAAATGACCTCACAGAAGAAAACGACCTCGCACAACTGCTGACGGCCGGTTTAAGCAAGAATGGTGAAGATTTATTGCTGCCAGTCCCCCCAAGTTTATTAGCGGGAAAAGAGCCACGCCGAGAAATTGAGAAATTGCGGGATAGTATTAATAAACAGAGGCTGCGGGCGATCGAAGGTAGCCCCACTTGCGAACTGTGGCTGCCGGATGTTTGCTTTTTGCAACCGGAACCTCACCGCGATTTAATCTTGCAACTTTATGACATCGGCTGCGTAGTTTTTGGCGACCACGTACAAGCATCGGGAGCCGTATTTCCATATTACATTGACTTGCGGAAAATTATCTCTATTCCGCAGATTTTCCATCAAATTGTCAGCGCTTATGCAGACATTCTCAAGGATTTAAAATTCGATCGCATTGCAGGAATTCCATACGGTTCTTTACCCACAGCAACGGGTTTAGCATTGCGGATGGAACGCCCGATGATTTTCCCGCGCAAGGAGGTGAAAACTTACGGTGCGGGCAAATTGATTGAGGGGCATTTTCAGGCAGGAGAAACGATTGTCGTAGTCGATGATATTTTGATTAGTGGCAAAAGCGTGATGGAAGGCGCGGCTAAGTTAAAATCGGCTGGCTTGAAGGTGGAAGATATCGTGGTATTAATCGACCACGAACAGGGAGTCAAAGATAAGATGCAGGCTAATGGTTATCGCGCACATTCTGTGTTAGCGCTTTCGGAAATAGCTGAAGTTTTGTATCGAGCAAATCGCATTGATACCGAGCAATTCAATCTTTTGAAACCGGAACATTAAACCCCAATTCCTGTAGGGGCGGGTTTTACCAACCATAATCGCCAAAAATTAATAATCTTATAAACCCGCCCCCTCTCAACGGTAAGCCTCAATGTACCTTTTTTCCCTTCGATCCAAGTCAAGGTTGATATAGGTTATTAGTTGTGTGGGGGCGGGTTTATGAGATTGTGCGTGTGCGTCGAATATTTTTGGTAAAACCCGCCCCTACAAGGTAAATAAATCAACCTTGCAAAACTTCAATTAAAGCATTGCCCATTGCCCGACAGCCGACGAGTTTCATGCCTTCCGACATGATATCACCAGTGCGATAACCTCGATCCAAAACTTCTACAACTGCTTGCTCAATTTTATTAGCAGCTTCCGGCTGATTTAAGGCGTAACGCAGCATCATTGCCGCGCTTAAAACTTGGGCGATGGGATTGGCTTTATCTTGTCCGGCGATGTCGGGTGCGGAACCGTGCACGGGCTCAAAAACTCCCGGCCCGCTTGCTCCCAAACTAGCAGAAGGCAGCATCCCAATACTACCAGTTAGCATCGCCGCCGCATCGGAAAGAATGTCGCCGAATAAATTGCCGGTGACAATTGTATCGAACTGTTTCGGCCAGCGAATTAACTGCATGGCTGCGTTGTCAACGTAGAGGTGAGAAAGTTCGACATCAGGGTATTCTGAAGAAAGGGCAATAATACGATCGCGCCACAGTTGCGAAACATCCAAAACATTCGCTTTATCAACGGAACACAGCCTTTTCCCCCGCTTCCTGGCCGTCTCAAAAGCGACTCGCCCGATTCTGTCAATTTCTGACTCGGTGTAAGCCATCGTATTAACACCGCGTTTTTCGCCTGTTTCCGTCTCAAAAATACCTTTCGGTTTGCCGAAATAAATGCCCCCTGTGAGTTCGCGGATTACCATAATATCCACGCCTTCGACAACTTCCCGTTTCAAACTAGAAGCATCAACCAATTGCGGTAAAATAGTCGCAGGACGCAAATTTGCAAACAATCCCAATCCGGCGCGCAGTCCTAATAATCCAGTTTCCGGGCGCTGTTCGCGGGGCAAATTATCCCACTTGTAACCGCCGATGGCTGCTAACAATACTGCATCGCAGTTGCGGCATTTTTCCAGTGTTTCTTCTGGCAGCGGATTGCCTGTTGCGTCAATAGCAGCGCCGCCCATTAAAGCTTCTTGAAATTCAAATCCGATGTCCATTTGTTGACCGACAAGTTTCAGGACATCTACCGCCACAGCGATAATTTCAGGGCCGATGCCGTCTCCTGGTAAAAGAGTGATGCGGTAGTTTTGAGTCATATCTAGTAAGTTGAGAAATTTTTGCGAGCTTATCATTGTATCAGGACAAGCTAGCTAAAAATTCATTCTTTATCTCTTAGTCCGCAGAGGCAGACTTCGTTTGACTCTTAAGCGGTTTCAACCGCCGATTGATAAAGACGATAACTTAATCTATAACTAACAATAGTTCGATCGCACGCACGTACAAAAAAATCGGCAAGGAGTCGCGCAGTGGCAGAGGGCGAAGGCATACCAACATCAGCACAGATTGATTCTCGGGACTATTCTTGGGCCTTTTGGCCAGTTGTCCCCCTCTATCCCTACAGCAAGCGGCGCACCATCCGCAAGGAAATAGTCAAGGACACAATCTGGACTTTTGACCAAGTACAAGGCATTTTCTACGTTGTCGTCCCGATTCGGATGACAGTAATTAAATTAGAACCCGAAGGCCTTCTCGTCTACGCCCCCGTTGCACCGACTCCTGAGTGCATCCGCTTGGTAAAGGAGTTAGTAGCGGAGCACGGCGAGGTTAAGTACATCCTGCTGACAACGGTTTCGGGCATCGAGCACAAAGTTTTTGTCGGCCCCTTTGCGAGGTGTTTTCCCGAAGCGCAGGTGTTGGTCGCCCCGCAGCAGTGGAGTTTCCCCGTGAATTTGCCGCTGAGTTGGCTGGGTTTTCCCACAAAACGCACCTCTGTACTGCCCTTTGACAGCAGCAACACGCCGTTAGCCGATGAATTTGACTGGGCAATTCTCGGCCCGCTGGACCTCGGTTTGGGCAGATTTGCTGAAGTTGCGTTATTTCACAGGCGATCGCGCACGCTGATGCTAACAGATTCCATAGTTTCCATTCCCGAAAATCCGCCCGCGATCGTCCAACTCGACTCGTACCCGCTGCTGTTTCACGCCAAAGACAGCGCTTTGGAGACGGTGGCAGACACCCACGAAAATCGGCGCAAAGGGTGGCAGAGAATCGCCTTATTTGCCATGTATTTTACGCCTAGCGTGCTGGAAGTGCCGCCGTGGTCGGAGGTGTTAGCCAACGCAGGCGAAGCGCCAGAACGCTCTAGGAAAGCTTATTTCGGGTTGTATCCCTTCAAGTGGAAAAAACATTGGGAGCGATCGTTTGAGGCTTTGCGGGGAGGAGGGCGGTTGTTTGTGGCGCCGATTTTGCAGACTTTGATTCTCAACCGCGCGCCGAGGGAAACTCTTGATTGGGTGGATAAAGTGGCGAGTTGGGACTTTGAAAAAATTGTACCTTGTCACTTCGATGGTGCGATCGACTCCCGGCCCCGTGAATTTCGCCAAGCATTCTCATTTCTGGAAAAACACTCGCCTGTTAATTCTTTACCCGAAGACGATTTTAAATTGCTCAGGCAGATTGATGCGGGTTTGAATAAAACTGGTTTGGTTCCCCCTGCGAAAGACAAGGTTTAATCTTACATCTTGCACCATTCTGAATAAGCTGTTTGAGCACAGGCAAGATGCCTGTGCCACAAAAAAATAAAGTATTGTGGAACCGGCAAGATGCCCGTTCCGGCTAGAAGCCTACCAAAAAGATTAAACTCTTGACAATTGGTGTCGGTTTATTCATTTATCTCATTAAATTATTAATCAGCTCATCCACCCTCAAAAGTTCTTGAATAATTTGCTCTACCCTCTGCTGTTCATTTATAGGATTTATGCTTCTAATAGTTTTCGGGGATGTAGCTGAAGTATGTGCCGCCACACCTCTTTCTTCCCCAAACGTATTCATGGTAGCCAGCCAAACAGAATCTAAATCATCGGTATCTATTCCTATTGGCAAAAGCAACGCCAGAAGATTAGCTTCTTTGATGCCATGATTCTGGTCAATGCTTCGCTTAAAACTATTAATAGCTAAATCTATTTTTTTGTTGACTTTTATTTTTTCCGGTGGCAAAGCTTTACTTCCCTTAGTTGGAGTCAGTGTATCTGGTGGTGCTTCCATCATTTGACCAGAAAAGCCAAGCAAGCAGATTAAAGTACGGCAAGTCTTACCCTGACTATCCCAATTCTTTTTAGCATTAAGGGCTACTTCCCAAACTCTGTCCTCAAAATAAGCCTCAATTTCGGCATGAACTAAAACTCTGTAGGCAAGAGTTAAGGCTAGCTGCCGCTCGGAATATGAACCTAGAGGATTAATCTTAGGAAGAAATTGTTTTTTTAACCTATTTAACTGCTGGGTTAGAGTACGAAATCTAACTGATTTTGGCATACCTCTCAATAACTTACCTCAAACCGTTAAAGATAATATGGTTATCTACGAGCTCAGGTACATTAAACTCTACATCCAAAACCTTTAACAAAGCTTTGCCCCACAGTGAGAGACGAGTATGAGTTTCGCGAATGCTAGTTGTGCTTTTCTCAACAGCTTCTCTGAATTCGCTATTAGATGATGAACATAACTCTTTAAAAGCTTTTTGCACACCCGCCGGATTCTTCTCAGCAGCTTCACTAATAACTGGATCTGAAAAATAAAAAACCATTACATCTAAAATAGCTCGATTAAACTTGCCTCGGTAAGTATTAGAACTACTCAACCACACACGAAATATATTTTCTTCTCCAAATATTGTAGTGGTTGTTTGCACTGCCTTTTCAAATTGGCTAACTGTATATCTGACCTCAGTTTCTTTCTCTTTCCAATCCTTGTTGAGCTTTTTGCAAGTCATATCCAGGAACACTTTAAGATTACCGCGATAATCGGATAAAAAATGATGGAATCCTACATATCGCAGTAATAATTCGACATCGCGCATCCGAGGATCTGGATTTTGGGATTTAAGTATTTTTCTTAAAGCCTGATTTTTAATTGATTCGTCATCTAAAAAATTGATGAAATCACCTGGATGCAATGCTTGCCTGAGTTCTTGGGGAGATAGCGGAGTATTTTCTACATTCAGACGGAGAAAAATTTTGTAGAGTAAACTTTCTGTATGCCAATTCCGAATCAATGTAGTACGAAGAGTTTGATTATCGAGTGCATCAAGTACAGAACTATGGAGAAGATCGTTTTTTAGAGCCTCATGCGTACAACCATTGAGTTCAGGTCTAAATTCTAAGTTTTTCAAAGCAAAACTATCGTTGGGAGTTTCGCTCCTTCCATAAAATTGCAGAATCGTAAGCAAGCGTTGCTTGCCGTCAAGAACTACAAATTTTCCGCGCTTTTTATCTTGAGAAGCCAAAACTATATCTGGAATGGGAAATCCTAGAAAAATAGATTCAATAAACCTGCTTTTGCGAGTTATATCCCAAGCATCTCGTCTTTGAAATCTTGGATTAAGTTGAATATTGTCACGAACAAGTTGATCGAGTATGGTGGCTGTCGTCCAGTCATTTCCAGCTACAATTATTTCGGAAATTTCGTCTAATACTGATTTGGGATTACCATTAGATTCAAGCTCATAATCGAGAGCTTCATCTTCCTCATCGAAGCTTACTTCTTCTTGTTTTTCTAAGAGGTTTAGTTCAGGCATGACCGCGCTCTACTGGGTAAGTTTAATTTGGATACAGATAGCTAAGTATAGCAGAAGTCAGAAGCCTTAAGTTATCATAGCAGTAACTAGGGTTTGCTGAATAATCGATCGCAAACTAAGAACAGGAGCGATCTATATATTCAAACAGAGTTAAATATAAGTTTTTTCTGTATCGAGTCCCCCCATTTATAAGTGGGGAT
>JACJNV010000051.1 GCA_014695175.1 Microcoleus sp. FACHB-DQ6
TAATCCCCACTTATAAATGGGGGGACTCGATACAGAAAAAACTTATATTTAACTCTGTTTGAATATATAGATCGCTCCTGTTCTTAGTTTGCGATCGATTATTCAGCAAACCCAAATTAAGGGTTAAATAAAAAAGATGGTTTGTAGTAAGGAGTTTAGCCCTGCAGACCGACTAAAAGCTACAGAAAAAAGTGAATTCCTCACTACAAACTGTACAACAGCTATATGACTCCCGCCCCAAAACGGATACTTGCTTTCCGACAGGAGTCGCGACCAGCGCAAAATTTTAGACCTTAGTTCAAGATTCCAGATTCATCTGTGGAGTAAATCTAAAATCTAAAATCTAAAATCTAAAATCGACTGACCGGATTTGATATTGTCTTTGACCTCGGGCTTCTACTTTGGAGACAGCTAGACTTCCGAAGATATCAATTCGACCTCATCCTCTTTCAGGTGAGCTCGAAATTTTTTGTCAAATTGTACTAGAATCGGCCAATTAGCACTGACAGGTCGGCCGTGCCATTCGTGAACGATCGCCACGACTTCTCCTTCCATACCCTTAATATCAAATGGTTGACTGCGATTTTCAGGGTGGTGGTAGACAACAACAGAGTTTTTAATGCAAACGCGATCGCCAACTTTCATAGACTTATATTTAGTGTTCTCTCTTCAAAACTCTGCAAAGCCTAGGGGTGCTTAACACTTGTAGGCTTTGCCGACAGTCTTCTTATCTTCCCACAAGTAGAGCGAAAACTTAAACAAAGTTGGCGGTTCCCTGTCCCTGCTTCGATCGCCAGCCGCGATCCACGTCAGCCGAAATGTTGATAATTCTCGGTTGAACCTGCAGGCCCGATCGAGCTTTAAAGCTCGATCGGGCGGATTTTCAAGGGCGAGAATTGATTTGGTTTAATCGAGAAACGATCAACTTAACTGATTTAACCAACACTCAACATCAACGGCCAAGGTTTGACCCAACTCCAGCAACTGCCGGATCGAAGACAAGTCCCAGCCGGCGCCGGAACCTGCAATCCCCAAGGCAACGGCAGCGACCACACTGTCGCCCGCCGAGGCATCTTGCAGTTGCAGCCAGCCCAAACACAGAGGCACAATTTGAGTGTACAGAGAATTGAAATACAGTTCCTGCGATCGATCCAGACACAAACCCAGACTCAGCCGATCGCCCACCGCAATCAAACGCTCGATCGTGCGGATATCAGCTTCTAACGTGACAGGCGAGCGATCGTCCCCGCCCGATCGAGCTTGCAGCAGCGTGTCTAGCGATCGCCAAACCACCCTTTCCAAAATTTGCTTGACTTCGGGAACGTTCAACCGACAGCGGAGATGGCCGCTTTCAGTGGCGATCGCCTCAATTTCGGCCAGCAGCGGTTCCACATCCTCGGTTTCCAGTTCCAGGGCCTTGGCCGCCGTCAAACAGCGGTGTCCCAAAGCCACCTCAGCAGCCACCTGCAACTCTACCGGCACCTGCAGTTCGTCGCGGTGGAACGCCATTATCACCCCATAATTTTCCCGGTAAACCTGAGTGTAAAGCTGATCCAACCGAGTCAAATTTTCCTGACTCAGCAACTGCACGATCCGGTGGCGTTCCTCAGCGAATAAATCCCGCAAGCTAAAGGACTGATCCCCAAACAAGCGCACCATTTCCAGAATCGCGTGGGCTGCCGAAGCTTCTTGCAGAACTCCAAACAACCGCTCTTTGAGCATAGTGTAAGACCGGCGGCTGCCAAAAGGCTGAATGCAGCAGTGGAAGTCCCAGCCGCCGAGGTGGAACGCAGCAAACACATAAACCTCTGTTTCCCGCGTAATCTCCGAGGTTAACTGCAATTGACCCACAGCCAGAGTCATCGATCCCATGCGCTGAATTTGGAAATCTTCCTGCAGGGCCTGATAGCAGTAAACTCGCTGTTCGCGGGGATATTTGGCAAACAGAGAACTGATCGCGTAGTGGGCGGCCACTTGTCTGAGACTGATTTGGGCTGTCACCACGAGTTTGCGGTAAACTTCGGCCCCTGTTTTGAAATAGTCAACGTTGCTGGGTACGAGGGCTAGTTGAGCGACAAAATCCTTTTCTAGCTGGACGCCGGTAACTTCGGCAGCCAATTCCAGCGCCCGGGCCGCGTAGCGCAGAATTTGCACGCCTTCTGGCCGCGAGATTTCTTCAAAAAACCAGCCGCAGCTAGTGAACATTAACAGGGTGTGGCGCTGCATTTCCAGCAGTCGCAGGGCGTCCACCTGTTCTCCGGCATCGAGGGGGCGCACTTGATGGCGTTGGAGGAAACTGTCAACGTTAGCGGGCGATCGATCGCGGATGACCTCAATATATTCATCTCTGGCTTTCCAGGGATCGCGCAACAGCTTGCGCCCTGCTTCTTCGTAAATCGGAATCAGTCGATCGCGCAGCCAATTGAGAGTATCCCGCAGAGGGCGGCGCCATTTTTGGTTCCACTCGCCACCCCCGCCGCAGCCGCAATCATCTTCCCAGCGACCGACCCCGTGAGAGCAACTCCAGGCCGTCACGGGTTTGAGTTCCACTTCCCAAGCGGGAGGATTTTGACTTATATAATGAGCAAAATTCGTCACCGTCCAGCCTCGACGGGGAAACTCTTCTGTAAAGGCGTAGGCGAGGCATTTTTCGGTACCGTTTTTGTGGTGGCCGAAAGTTTCGCCGTCCGTGGCCACGCAGATTAATTGAGCCGGTCGGTGGTCTCCCCGTACTGCTTGACCCAAGCGCCCGGCCAAGTGGTGGCTGCTGCTGAGAACGTCATTGAAGCCCATATCCCGCGAGATCGGGCCATCGTAGAAAAAGATATCAATGTAGGGTGTGTTGGGAGCTGGGGCTTCGGTATTTTGGAAGTGCCTGCGACCAAAATGGTGAGAGCTCAGTGGCGAGAGTTGGTTGTCAGCCATTAACCGCATTTCTGGTTTTAAATAGCAGCGGTACGGGCGAGTCGGATCGATTTGGCCGCCGCCGACTTCGTGCCATTCGGAATTGGAGGTTGGTTCCCCTTCTTGGTTTTGCGCGATTAACGGGCGGCAGCGTTCTGCTTGGGAGGGGGCTAAGACAATGAAGCGGATGCCTTCGGCGACTAAAACTTCGAGGGTGGCGTAGTCTACGGCGGTTTCGGCGAGCCACATTCCTTCGGGATCGCGATTGAATCGGGAGCGAAAATCTGCGATACCCCAGCGAACTTGGGTGTATTTGTCTCGCTCGTTAGCCAGCGGCATGATGATGTGATTGTATACTTGGGCGATCGCGTTGCCGTGACCGAGCCGCTGACAGCTTTTGCGATCGGCTTCCAGAATCCGCTGGTAGACTTCCGTGTCGTAGCGTTCGAGCCAGCTCATCAGGGTCGGCCCGATGTTGAAGCTCATATACTCGTAGTTGTTGACGATCCCCGTGACTTCGCCGCGATCGTTGAGTATGCGGGCAAAGGCGTTGGGGCGGTAGCACTCGATGTCAATGCGTTCGTTCCAGTCGTGGGCGGGAGAGGCGCTGGCTTGGCGTTCGATCGCGTCCAGGTAAGGGTTTTCCCGGGGCGGCTGGTAAAAGTGACCGTGAACCGTCACGCAGACCCCAGTTGCGGCAGCCACGCTGCTTTGGGTTGCAGCGGTTACGGTTGGCGAAGACAAAGGTAGCACATCAGATTGAGTTGTAGAAATCGAAATCATGCGATCGAATCCTCAAGTAGTTAAAGACAATAAAACCAGCCTAATTAGAGACTAAAACCTTACGCAGCAAGAGTTGCAGCTAGGCCTCTCTTGGGGCTAAATTTTGGCAGACAAGTTTTTATACATTTGTTGTTTTGCTAGCAAAGCATTCGTTCCAAGATGCCAACCGTCGATCCCTGGTTTTTTTGCCAATGCTTTGCTGTTGAAAGAGTTAAAAAAGGTAGCTTTTGCTGCTTTTTGGCACTTGCGACCCATTTCGGGTTCGTGCTTGCAGGGTTGCTCATTGAGAGTTTCATTTACCTTGCTGGATTGTAAAGTCTTATTCATTAAATAGCAAGTTTTCGCCGGAAAGATTTAATTTTTGGCAATAAATCTTGGCTGTTGCAGATATCGGTTTAATGCCCGATGAATTTATAGAATAAGAGTATTGCCCGAGTTTCGCATCATACTTTAGGTGCTTTTTACCTAAGTTCTGGAGAAGTTAGGCTAGTTGGGTTAGGGCGGGGCAGATTTGCTGCAAATGTACTTTCCAGAAGAGTTGTAACACTTGTGCGGAGTCAAAAGGCAACAAAAAACCAAAACGGTAAGTGTTAGGTTTTAACTCCTGAGAGGTATGTGGGGGCGGAGGCATGGGAGGAGGAGGAGGAGGGTTTGGACGAGAAGATGCGGCATTTAACGGCGAAGTTGGAGAGGCAATTTGCCGAGAGTGCCAAGTTAGAGGCGATGATTCGGGAAAATCTGCGGGGGTGGAGTTATGGGAATTGAGGAATTGCTGAAGTCCAAGCGCTCCGATATCCTGAGAATTGCTACTCACTTAGGCGCGTTAAATGTGCGCGTTTTTGGTTCGGTTGCCAGGGGTGAAGCAACAGCAGATAGCGAGGTGCATTTTTTAGTATAATTGGAACCAAAACGCACGTTTTAAGCAATATTAAAGAATGTATGGAGCGGATTTAGTCTTACGAAACCGGGTAAAAGACGCCGAAAGAATTGTATAGGAGACAATCTAATGCCAGAACTCAGCAGATTTTTAGGCATCATCATCACGATGTACTATAACGACCACCCGCCCCCGCACTTTCATGCCCGCTACAATCAACAAAAAGCCATCATTGATATCGAAACCCTCTCAATCCTAGAAGGCCAACTTTCCCCTCGCATCTTAGGATTAGTTGTAGAGTGGGCTGCCCTTCATCAAACAGAGCTCATGCAAAACTGGCAACTTGCCCGACTTCAAACACCATTAGAACCTATTGCCCCTTTGGAATAAACAATGCTCAAAGATATTAGCTCAGTTCAACCATTAGAAAACTATCAACTTCACCTCAAATTTGAAGATAACCAAGAGGGAGTAGTTGACATTAGCCAATTAATCGAATTTACCGGAATCTTCGCCCCCCTCCAAGACTTGACTTACTTTAACCAAGTCAAACTAAATCCAGAATGGGGGACAATTTACTGGGAAAATGGAGCCGACTTAGACCCCGATGTTCTCTACTCCATTGTCACCAACCAACCGATACAAATCAAGGAAACCATAACCAACATGATGTAATTTTATCTACGAGCTAAAACCAAACAGGTTAACAAGAATAATCGCTACGCAAAAAGTGGACATCAACCAACAAAAAGAACAATTAAGCAACATCTACCTGCAAGCTGTCACCACCGTTGCAAGCTATTCCCTCTACAAACCATTCGTAGACGATGATAGCGTAGACTGGGAAGTAGCTGCGAAAGGCGGGACAGGCCCCATTAGAGCACCTCGCTTAGAATTGCAGTTAAAATCTACATCAAGAGATATCCAAGACGATAACTCCATCCGCTACCCCTCAAGCTCAAAAACTACGACGACTTAAGAATGGATGAGTTCGCCATTCCCCGAATTTTAGTTGTCGTTTTAATCCCCGAAACACCCGAAGAATGGTTAACCCAGTCCGAAACAGAACTCTGCATCAGAAACTGCGGATATTGGATCTCGCTGCGGGGAAAGCCAAAAACACAAAACACAAACGCTGTCACCGTCGCCATCCCCAGAACCAACCAATTTACAGTCGCCGCCCTTCCGTCAATTATGGAGGGAATTAGCCAAGGAGTTCAACCATGAAAGTCACCGTAAAAGATAGCCAAACTCTCGAAACAATCGAGCTAAATCAACTGAGAAATTACTTACAAACTCACGGCTGGCATGAAGACCAACCTTTTTTAGATAATGCCACACTTTGGCACAAACCAACAGCCGATGCAGAAGAATTTGAAATATTGCTACCTAACCGGGAAAACCTTGGAGATTATGCAGCCCGCATCCGCGAGGCAATCCAAACCCTAGAAAACGCCGAAAATAGCCCTCAAATTGAAATTTGAAGCGAACTACTTACCAGCATTCCCAACACGATTATTCAGGGAATTGTTATGCAAATTCACACCCCAAATACGCAAAAATTAAGTGGCGAAATAACTCTCCTCGGCCTTGTAGCTGACAAATTGCGGAAAATTCAAACCTCCCTCGCAGACAAAGATTACATTCTGGCGATTAAAGCTTATCAAGAACGCTTACCCATTCTCTGTAGCGGTGACTTAATCAAAGACAATAACGCCTTCATCCTCAAAAACCCCCACAACTTAACCCTCGATGAATTGTGGTAAGACTAACAGATTTTGTCGAAATCTATAGCGGTTCTCAGGAAAGTAAGATACTCTTCCAATGCCCAATGCCCAATGCCCAATGCCCAATGCCCAATGCCCAATGCCCAATGCCCAATGCCCAATGCCCAATGCCCAATGCCCAAGAACACCTCATGTTACTGAGAAAGGGTATATATTAAACACCTTCCAAACAGATATCAAGTTCCCTAGCAAAGACCTCTGGCGCATCCAGCATCAGCCAGTGTCCAGTATCGGGGATCGTAGTTGTCGTCAGTGTGGGACGGAGGATGTGGAGGCTGAACGGAAAAGTGTTTGAGGGAGCAATAATGGCGTGGGCTCGTGTTCCAGGGGCTGCTAGGTAGCGATCGAGAGCATCAACAGCTTCAAAGGGAAACATCCCGCGATACATTCCACGCAGACAATCCCGTGGAGTCGCCGCCAAGCAAGCGAGTATCCGATCGCGCGTATGGGCCCTGCTTCCTGTCAGCGCCTCGTTAAAGCTGGTTTCCACAGCAGCCCGCCAATCCTCCGTCTCCAGAACCCTCTGGTAGGGGACGATGCGTGCCTCGTGTACCTCTGCAGACACCTTGGTAAAGTCTCCAGGTGGGTCTGCCAGGATCAACTGCGCGATGCGGTGCGGTGCGGCGGCTGCTGTGGCGATCGCAATACAAGCACCGAAACTGTGCCCGACGATCGCCACTCGATCGAGTCCCAGCCCATTGAGTACCGCGAAAACATCCGCTGCACAGGAGGCGGGCGCATAGTTGCCGTCCTCCGGCGGTGCAGACTCGCCGTGTCCCCGCATATCAAGGGCGATCGCGCGTCGGGTACGGGCGACATGGGCAAGCTGGGCATCCCAGATGCTCGCGGAAACCGTCATACCGTGCACGAACACCACCGGCAGCGCCTCGGATTCCCCAGCGGTGACAGGGGGGCTGGCTTCGATGATGTGAATAGTGCCGATCGGTCCTTTGATAGTTGTCGATCGCATAAAATTTTCTCCTAAGTTTTATAGTCCTGGACGCACGGGCAGTCAGAAACCGGATTTTTCGCAAAAATACTCGGTTATATCAAATCCGTTAACATCGGAATTATGCATCTCTCTCTTCTCTTTCTCTGTGTCCTCTGTGCCCTCTGTGGTTTAATCATTCCGATACAACCGGAATTGATATTAGAGCATCGCAGAAAAGGTAAAAACCCGGTTTCTTTGGTTTGGACGGGTAAGTCAGGTTTTAATTTCCTCTTTTCACACAACCAATTTTACCTCTGTTACTCCTTGGCGCAATTCATACTGTCCTTTCACCCAAAATTGTTTAATTTTTTCACCCAAAAACGGAGCAGCTTGCATCATCAATAAACGCAATAATCGATTTTTTCGCAGTTGTTCGCCTTTCCCGGCTTCTTGTGCTTGAAGTTGTTGGGCGCGAATAATTTCCGGTTCGCGTTCTGCCTGAATCCGCGATAATGCTAAGTCAATATCCTCGTAATTAGCCCCTGGTTTCAATAAAGGTACAAGGTGATTGGCCGCAACAATTACATCGCGGAACGCCATGTTAATTCCTTGAGCGCGGAGCGGAGACATGGGATGTGCAGCATCCCCCAAAAGTATGATTCCTGGTCGATGCCAGCGCGGACAGCGACCAACCACAACAGATAATCGCATCGGTGATTCGATCGTATCGGCACAGTTGCGGAAATGTTCTGCCATCCACGCAGGAGATAGCGATGCGAAAGTTTCTGCCCAGTCTGTGTGTTTCCAATCGGTTTTGTCACCGGCAGATAGCACCCAACCCAGATGAAGTTTTCCTGATTCTGCCCCATGAAAGATACTGAATGCGCTACCGCCATTCAGGATCGCATAAAATACATTATCCGCCACAAACCGAGGATGAGCGGCAAGTTTAAACCACAGAACATCTACACTATTCTGCTGTTTTACTAACTCTAATTCTGCACGCTGTCGTACAACCGAGTTTCTACCATCTGTGCCAATCACAAGTGCAGCAGGAATCTCTCGCCCATCTCCTAGCTTTACACCCGCAATGCGATCGTTGCTGTAGAGTAAATCTTTTACGGGAACACCTGAGATAAATTCAAACTCCGGATGCAACTGAGCTTCTGAAATTAGTGTTTCTAGTAAAGGTGGTTGCGATACCAGCGTACAAGGTCGATTTGACCCCATTGGCTCATCAACTCGAAATAGTTGCCGATCGCCCACAACGAACTCCCAGGCATCAATTTGTCGGTGTGGAACACCTTCTAGCATAGTCGATAACCCCATTTGGGCGATCGCATCCAATCCGCTCGGCATTAACCCTTCACCGCGAAACACTCGGTAGGCATCTTTTGCAGCCTCAACCAACGTTACAGCAATACCTCGTTTCACCAGCAGCAAGGCAAGTGCCGCACCAGTTGGCCCCGCTCCCACAATTACAACTTGCGTCATTGCCATTCCCCATTGCTTTTTAAGGTATTTCCCAGCTTAATTTCCATCCTAAGAGATAAAGCACTGCCCCCAGCTCTTCATCAAGTAGCTTTCTCCACTGTAAATCCGATTTCTTGCCCGTATGATAGTTCCAGCGTGTGACCGTCCGGATCTCGCAAAAAAGCCCAGTAGCCGATCGGATATCCAGCATCTTTTGGTTCCTCAAGCAGCACGCCTTCTTGACGTGCTTTGTCGCAGAGAGAATCCATATATTCGCGGCTTTTGCAACCTACTCCGAGGTGTGCAAAGGGAGACAGAACCGGATGTACGGAGTCTGTTTGAATTAGCACAATTACAAAAGGGCGAGTGCGGTCAGAAATCCAGACCACAGCAATACCTGTTTCTGCATCAATGCGGCGGTGAACGACCTGCATTCCAGCATACTTGGAGTAGAATTCAATAGTGCGATCGACATTGGAAACGGGCAGTGCGATGTGTGTGAGACCGATATCAATCATATGTTATGTTGTTCCCGGCTGAGACTTCAAACTTTACACAATGAGTTCGTAATGTTCCACTGTCGGAAATGGATCGTAGAAGTGGTGCAATAAGGAACGCCACTTTTGATAATCTGGGGATTGTCGAAATCCAACGGTATGATCTTCCAAACTGTGCCATCGCACAAGCAGAATATAACGATTTGTGGTTTCTATACAGCGTTGCAGCTCGTGAGAGATATACCCGGGCCTAGAGGAAATAATAGCTGAAGCTGTTTTGAAAGCGGTTTCAAATTCAACAGTCATATTAGGCTTAACATCAAGAATTGTCACTTCCAATATCATAGATTTAATATGATGACCGCCACTTTGCCGCTTTCAGATCCATTGCTTTAATGAACCCATCTTTTCCGTCCATGTACCCCTGAATATTATCATGGTATTTGTTGGCGAGTTCTCGTTTGAGTTCGCTGTATTGCTGCGCGTGTTCAGGATGGGAAATCATATAATCTCGAAACGCTAAATGGCGCTCTATGTGCGCTGAGTTCACTTCAAACCCGTGAATGTGGTGTGTTCTAATCCCTGCTTCATTACCCTTGCGAAAAAAACGACGACCGGATATCCCAAACTCACCCATTGCTTGATAACCTAATGCCTCTATTTCTGAACTCTGTGTATCGACTTTTATAATATCTTTAACCTCAACTAACATATCGATTATCGCCTTTGCATGAATTTGTGGAATCGCTGTGCTACCAATGTGATGTATAGCAACCACATTGTCCCTAAGTGCAAGTGCAATCTGTTTCGACTCAGTTTCAAAGGCGCCTCGCCAAGTTGGATCGTGCGGGACGACTTCTACTTTGAAAAAATCGAGTTTTCTTGACATGGCTGATAATTATTGGCTCCTGTCGTCATTATCTAAGGTGAATCCCGCCTAAATTTTTCCTGAATAGCAGCATTTTCAATCTCGGTACGAAATATATCGAGCATTCCTATAATTTCTCTGTGTAGCTCTAGATATTCCTCCCTATCAAACACCAAATAATTACCGTGGGCAATTTCGTTCCTTGTCTTTAAAAGCTTGGTATCAATTAATACCGATTTTGTAGAATATATTGAAAAGTCAATTCCGAGAATATAAGTTATTTCTTTTAAAATCTCAGAAGATAAATTCGATGCAGTAGATATTACATCTTTAGGTAGGATACATCTCTGATTTAATTGGGAAATAAAGAACTCACAAACAGGTATATACAATGATGGCTTATGTGTCTCTTTTGCCTCTTTAAGTTTTTCTTTCATGGCCAAAGCTAAAAAATTACTAGAAAGCTCCTGATACGTAAGCTTTTTTGAGATAACATATTCTAGATAAGAGTTGGCTGCTAGCTTGACAAAACCTTCCCAATGGGAATAGAGAATACATACTCCACTCCGAACTAATGCTTTATGTCTTTGGTCAGAAACATTTTTCGCTTCTATCAAAGATTTCATTTCTGACAGTTCCTTCTTTCGCCAAGCAAGATCCGTTGCCAATCTATCGCTTAATTGTTCCGCTGTTCGGATGCTCATGAAGGGGAAAAGACCTTTCTACCAAGCGGAATAAGATACGGTAAGCGTCTTGCTGCATTCAGTCCAGCTCCCGACCACTTTTTATAAGTTTGATTTGACCAAATACTTTTTATACGCTTAGGTAATTGGTCTGTTGGAACCGGATTTTGATAGTTGTATCCAATTCCTAATGCTATTACCTCATAGGCCGATAAGAGAAAGCCTCCCAGGAATTTATCATTCTCCGATTTATATCGCTTGAAGCTATCGTCTCCCATAGCTTCATTAAGCATATTGAATGTCCCATCAAACGCTCTCTCTATGTGGCTGCTATCCAAATCTTTTTTAATAGCCATTTCACGCATTCTAGCCGTTAGGAACTCGCTAACATCACCGCCCAGCGTTTGAATACTTGCATAATCTCGATCGAAGAAAAGAATAAAACGCAATACTAATTCCATATCATACTGTTCTTCATAAAGTCTATCGCTCAAAGCAATGCAGCTTTTAAATGACTCCCGATCGGCAAGTGAACGCATTAAATTATATAAATTTTTATTCAACATTAAAAGAATGCAATTTCTTACTTCTTGCGGTGTAGCAATCGATCCTCCTGTATTCAGCCGCTGAAATAGCTCATATTTAATCATTTCATCACTTTCTTTTTCAACAATATTGACAGAGATTTTGGCTCGCTTAATCAATAAACGCTGTGCCTGAGTTAAAGAGTTATCTTTATCGTCAGGAGCGTCCCATTTTTTACCTTTTAACGAAGGTAAGTAAGTAGTTTCTTGTAAGGCAACAAAAGATGTATCTTGCTCTTGATTGTCTGGTTTCAAAATACCTACAAATTCATATATGGTTGAGAGTCTCTGCAAACCATCGATCACATCCCAAATCCCATCATCTCTTTGACTGACAAAAATTGGTGGAATCGGTATACCTAAAAGAATTGATTCTATAAAAGTGGATTTTTGATAATCCGACCAACGAAAAAATCTTTGAAAATCTGGGTGAATATCGATTTCCTTCTTCTCATAAAGACTGATCCACTCGCCAATAGACATTGAGTAGCTATCTGTCCGAATTTCTTGCCTTGTTTTGTCAATCTCTTCTTGTAGAGGCATGGCTGAAGCAGTCCTAAGTATTATGTATAGCTATACTTGCAGAATGGCAATATATAAAGATTATATCACTAGACGAACATCTGAAAAAACGATCGCCCAGAAATAGTCAACTTTGCTCTCAAGACAATGCGGAACCTGATGCGATCGAGCGGGTAGAATACAAAAATCCATTGAACCGATCGGCTAAACAAATCGCTCTCTTAGTTTGTCACATCCGTGAAAGCGACAATGCAGCGATCGCCCACCCCCAGCTTTAAGCGAACACCCAAATCCCGAACCCTCGCCCTTTTTTTCCTTTTGCTACAGGCTATGATTGACGGTTGGCAGCTTTTGAGAATCTAAATGCTAAACACAAATACAATAATTTCCAGCCTGCTGTTATTTATCCCAGTTTCGATCGCCGGACACTTTCTGGGCTGGGAATCCTCCACAATCTTCATCACCTCGGCTTTAGCCATCGTCCCTCTAGCCGCCTGGATGGGGACGGCCACTGAAGAAATCGCCGTCGTCCTCGGTGCCAACTTGGGGGGTTTGCTGAACGCTACCTTCGGAAATGCCACGGAACTGATTATCGGCATCGTCGCCCTCAACGCCGGACTAATAGATGTTGTCAAGGCCAGCATCACCGGTTCAATTATGAGCAACCTGCTGCTGGTGATGGGATTGGCAATGCTGCTGGGCGGCTTGCGCTACAAAGAACAAGATTTTCAGCCCACAGTCGCCCGGTTGAATGCTTCAGCGATGAACTTAGCCGTGATTGCCATTTTGGTGCCAACTGCAGTTAATGCCACCTCTATTGGCATCCCTCCGGCAACTATGCAGAACCTCTCTAGCGCTGTTGCTGTAGTGCTGATCGTCGTCTACGTGCTGACGCTGCTGTTTTCGATGAAAACCCACAGTTATCTGTACGATGCAGGGGTGGCAGAAATAGAAATGCTGGAAGATTTAGCCGAAAATAACTTAGCACCAGACAGTCCTGACCACAAAGTCAATCTGCCGCTGTGGATTGGGGTGCTGTTGGCCTGTACCCTGATGGTAGCTGTCGAGTCGGAACTGTTGGTGGGTACTCTGGAAGAAGCGACGGCGCGTTTGGGGCTGACATCATTGTTTACCGGGGTGATTTTAGTGCCGATTATTGGCAATGCGGCCGAACATACAACAGCGGTGACGGTGGCGATGAAAAATAAAATGGATTTGTCAGTTTCTGTGGCCGTGGGTTCGAGTTTGCAAATTGCTTTGTTTGTTGCGCCGGTGTTGGTTTTGGCAGGTTTTGTCTTGGGCAAACCGATGGACTTGAATTTCAACCCGTTTGAACTTGTAGCGGTTGCGGTGTCGGTGCTGATCGCCAATTCTATCAGTTCTGATGGGAACTCTAACTGGCTCGAAGGTACTTTGCTGTTGGCAGCTTATACGGTTTTGGCGCTGGCGTTCTACTTCCATCCGGTAATAGAGGGACTTGTTTAAAAAACTTTCTTATTGGGAAGGAAGAGGGAAGAGGGAAGAGGGAAGAAGGCATTCAGCAGAAGGAGGGTTTTCCCACTCGCCCACTCTCCCACTCGCCCACTCGCCACTCGCCCACTCTGCCTTCTTTCTTCGAGAGTGGTGGTTGCGATCGTACAATTGAAATGTGGCTGCTCTCTCGTTATTAATTCTGGTCTTTTTGTAAATTATCTGCTGTCATCAGGGATTTTTGACATCGATCGGCTGTGACAAACAACAAAACCTTTGGCCTCAACGCGATCGTTAGATCGCAGCCACAGGTTATATAAAAAGACCGAATGCTGAAGTCAAGCGAGACTAAAGCCTCGCTTGACTTCAGCGAGGCTGCCAGATTTCAATCAAGAGTGCTCATGAGTCTTGTACTAGGTGTGCTACGATCGTCATAAGTTGAAAATTGAGTGTAACTAGACAACGTAAAAACTTAACTAGGTTGTTGAGTACGTAAGTCACACAAACACGGTGTTGCCGTCTAGGAAAACTCGTATTTGAACAAAAACCCAACTAGATAAAGAGGACTACTCAAATACGGTATGCGCTACCGGAATTCACGCTCTTAGAGAAGACACCTCTAATGCGGCAGGAGCAATCCAGTCGCAAGCTGAACCAAAAATCTCACTCACCAAGAGTGTACAGAGGTTAATCTAATCGCTTAATAGTTTATTAAACTTGCTCTCAAGCGAATTATGGTCAGCATATTGACAGAGGCGCAGTTATGTGCAACATTCTCATGATGCCGAAAATCTGCAGCAAAAATTTTCTGGGAGAGTAAACGACGGTCGATTTAAAACTGACCAGCCTATAAAAGGTCGAACGGGATACCACGATTCGTTAAATTGGTTGAAAATAATGGTTAAACAATGGCTAAAAGCTTCCACAATAATAAATAGTTGTACAGACTGGAAAAATAGGGTGCTGCTCCACCCGAATTTACGCCTGTGGACAAGTAAGAGCCCACTCTCTTGGCAGAAGCAGGAATCAGACCCTCTAGAAAATACTTCTAGTTGAATGGTGAAGCAAAAATAAAGCTTAGCCAAGTTTTGTATAGCAGTGTCAAAGTAAAACTTGATAGAGCAACCTCAATCAGGGTTATGTGGCTTCTGTGAGTTATTGCCTCAATCCCAAATGCCCGAATCCCTCCGATCCAGCCAACTCTGGCAAATCCGTGTGTATCCACTGCGGGTCTGAACTTTTGTTGCAAGGTCGATATCGGCTAGTCGCGCCTCTCGGAGGCGGCGGCTTTGGCAGAACATTTGAAGTGGACGACAACGGCGCCCGAAGAGTGCTCAAAGTCCTGCTCAAAGAACATCCCAAAGCTGTAGAACTGTTTAAGCAAGAAGCCGACGTGTTGGTCAGGCTAAGACATCCAGGTATTCCAAAAGTCGATCGCGACGGTTATTTTACATTTACGCCCGCTCACAGCACAGAGTCTTTTCACTGTCTGGTGATGGAGAAAATTGCTGGGGCCAATTTGCAAGACTGGCTGAAACATCGGGGCCGCCCCATCAGTCAAGAACAAGCTGTAAACTGGCTCAAACAACTGTCGGAAATTTTAGACCAAGTTCACCGCCTCAACTATTTCCATCGGGATATCAAGCCGCACAATATTATGTGCAAGCCAAACGGGCAGTTAGTGCTGATTGACTTCGGGACTGCTCGGGAAGTGTCGGCGACTTATTTCGCTAAGGTGGGCCAGGGGCAAAATGTGACTGGTATTGTTTCCCCGGGCTACACGCCGCCGGAACAAACTAATGGCAAGGCTGTTCCGCAGTCAGATTTTTTTGCTCTGGGCCGCACTTTTGTTTATTTGCTGACTGGAAAGCCACCGACTGCGTTTCCAGAGAACCCGCGCACGGGCAGATTAATGTGGCGCAAAGGAGCTCCTCAGGTTTCCGACGCCGTGGCTAATGTAATCGATTATCTGATGGCGCCTTTTCCGGGAAATCGACCTCAAAGCCCGCAGATGGTTTTGCAGTGCTTGGAGGAAATTAATCTCGACGGCGCGGAAAGTCAGTTGCCTACTCAGTTGCCGACGACGGGGCAAACTAAACTTCGCGCAACTTCCGGGACGCCTGAGGTGAAGAAGCAGACTTCTGTAAACCGCCTCAGACCTCTGAATTCGGGATTGAAAAAGACCGAGAAAGATGTTTTTGATTGGAAAAATAAGCTGCTGGCCGGCACGGCTGTTTTGATGCTGGGTATTGGCGCGTCTCAAATTTACGGTTCCCTGCGTTATAACGTGTTCCCGGCAAACCCGGTGTGGCTGCTTTCTAGTTTACCTAGCAGTCAGTTTTTGCAAGGAAGTTTGGATAATAAAGGGAATGTAAATGCGATCGCCCTGTCCCCAGACGGTAAAACTTTGGTGAGCGCAAGCTTGGGGACGATTAGGATTTGGGATGTGAGGACGAGACGCCTCCTGGTGCGGCCTCTCAATCCGGTGCATTCTAAAAAATCGGTCAACACGCTGGCGGTGAGCCCGGACAGCTCGATTTTGGCCAGCGGCGGCGCCGACAATAATGTGATTCTCTGGGATTTGAAGACGGGGCGGCGGATGCGGACGATTCCCGCTCACAAAGCCGCCGTCAACGCGATCGCTTTTAGCAGGGACGGTAAAACTCTCGCTAGCGGCAGCGATGACAAAACTATTCGCTTGTGGAATGTCAAAACCGGCAGCAGGTTGCGGACTTTGAGCGGCCACGCCGGAGGAGTAAACGCGATCGCTTTGAGCCGGGACGGTAAAACTCTGGCTAGCGGCAGCAAGGACAAGACTGTGCGTTTGTGGAATCTCGGCACCGGAGAAGTCAGAAGAATTATCACAGGTCACGGGGGCGCAGTTAATGCTGTGGCTTTTAGCCCGAACGGCAAAAGTGTGGCTAGTGCTAGCACCGACAATACGATCCGTTTGTCGAACGTGCAAGACGGGAAGCGCACCCGCACTTTAAAAGGGCATTCGAGCTCGGTGAGGACGATCGCCTTTAGCCCGGACAGCCGCACTTTGATCAGCGGGGGCGAAGATATTATAGTTTGGGATTTGAAGACGGGAAAAGAAAGAAGCACTCTTTCTGGTCACACTCAGTTTGTGAGTTCTGTTGCTATTTCCAAAGATAGCAAGACTTTTGTGAGCGGCAGTCCCGATCGCACTATTAAGATTTGGCGAATGCCATAGTCCTACTATTTTAGATTTTAGATTGAAGAGTCGAGGCGATCGAGAAATCCCATCCCGACTCCGACGTGGAAGTCTGGGCATTGCCCGTCCTACAACTGTTACTTGCCGCAATTGGCAAAAGTAGAAAACAGGTTAAATTCTGTAACTCTCCACGCTTGCCATGTCTGCGCGCCCGCAAAAAGACTGTACCTAGTTATGCTTTTATCGCTGTCAACATAACTTTGCCAACTTAATGAAGCAACAGTTGGATACTGGGCTGGAAACTCCCCTGGTATAGGACTTACTTGAGAGCTCATGTTCCATCCTACTTGCTTGCTAAATTCTTTAATTTGACCTTCGCAAGTTCGACAGTTAGAACCGCCGACTTTCTGCCAAACCTCTAACTGTGGAGTCAATCCATATTTGCCATTACTCGATTGCATCCACAGCCGATCGATCGCGCGGAGGTTCGGACAAGACAGATTGGCGGAGTTGTTGCGGATCAGAGAGACTGTTTCTTGATCGGCTTCGTACCATTTTTTGGCTTCTAATAAGGATTGAAGTTTGCTAAATTCGCTGTTGCTTTCTTGTGAATTAGCGGTAAATGCTGGTTGCAAAACTGCAAGAAATGTGCCTATTAATGCGAGTGATTGTTTGCCAAGTTTAATCATGATGTCCCTCTGAGCAAAAGTGATTTAACAAGTGACCAGTTTACCATCTATCTCTAGACAGAGATGAAATTTTCAGAGCCGATGAGGTTTGGAGCAACCCCTGTCAAAGAAGCTAAAACTTCACCGCTGCTGGCTACTCTAATTAATGTGCCGTTAGTTCCAGGGGAAATTGATAGCTGTCCGAAGGTCAAGCCATTGATTAATTGCATAGTATCTTGAGAGTTGGCGAAATCAGAGATTGTATCAACTCCCAACCCTGCACCTAAAACAAATACATCGTTGCCCGCGCCGCCGACAAGATTATCGTTTCCTAAACCGCCGTTGAGGGTGTCAAAACCTTTGCCGCCAAACAGGTTGTCGTTGCCACCCCCGCCAGTGAGAATATCGTTGCCCCGCAAACCGTTGATGTTATCGGTGCCGGGAGTGCCTGTCAGGTTGTCGTTGCCGGGAGTGCCGTTGATGACGTTTGGAGGGTTATTGATGCCGCCTGAAGTGTTGCCGGTGTCAGAAACAAAGATGTCGGTGGTATTGTTAGTATCCCCCGGCACGAGGTTGGAGGCATTTGAATTAAAAGCTACAAACCGCCCGTCGGCTGAGATGGAGGCGCTGTAGGAGTAACTGTTCCCCAGATTGCCTGCTGAGTCTACAGAGACGCGGGTGGTGGTATTGGTGAGCGTGTCCCGCACGAAGATGTCAGGCCTACTGTTAGTATCCCCCGGCACGAGGTTGAAGGCATTAGTAGTAAAGGCCACAAACCGCCCGTCGGCTGAGATGGAGGGGTAGCCGGAGTCATCGTTCGCCTGATTGCCTGCTGAGTCTACAGAGACGCGGGTGGTGGTATTGGTGAGCCTGTCCCGCACGAAGATGTCTTCGGTAGTGTTAGTATCCCCCGGCACTATGTTGGAGGCAAGAGAAGAAAACGCCACAAACCGCCCGTCGGCTGAGATGGAGGGGTAGCCGGAGTTATTGTTCCCCTGATTGCCTGCTGAGTCTACAGAGACGCCGGTGGTGGTATTGGTGAGCGTGTCCCGCACGAAGATGTCGTAGCTACTGTTAGTATCCCCCGGCACTATGTTGGAGGCACGAGAAGAAAACGCCACAAACCGCCCGTCGGCTGACATGGACAAGAAGCTGGAGGTACGGTTCGCCTGATTGCCTGCTGAGTCTACAGAGACGCGGGTGGTGGTATTGGTGAGCCTGTCCCGCACGAAGATGTCTTCGGTAGTGTTAGTATCCCCCGGCACTATGTTGGAGGCAAGAGAAGAAAACGCCACAAACCGCCCGTCGGCTGAGATGGAGGGGTCGTAGGAGGCCCTGTTGGCCTGATTGCCTGCTGAGTCTACAGAGACGCGGGTGGTGGTATTGGTGAGGGTGTCCCGCACGAAGATGTCGCCGTAATTGTTAGTATCCCCCGGCACTATGTTGGAGGCAAAAGAAGAAAACGCCACAAACCGCCCGTCGGCTGAGATGGAGGCGCTGTAGGAGTCACTGTTGGCCTGATTGCCTGCTGAGTCTACAGAGACGCGGGTGGTGGTATTGGTGAGCCTGTCCCGCACGAAGATGTCTTCGGTATTGTTAGTATCCCCCGGCACTATGTTGGAGGCAAAAGAAGAAAACGCCACAAACCGCCCGTCGGCTGAGATGGAGGGGTTATAGGAGCCACCGTTCCCCAGATTGCCTGCTGAGTCTACAGAGACGGGAGTAATAGTCATAAGCCCTGACATTTAAGAGTACAAGTTTGGAGATTTCCTAATGTTACCCACAGCAGACAAGATAGCCAAGCTCATATTCCCCGGCCGTTTTTGGCAAATTCATCAACTGTTTGCTGCGATAATTCGTGAACTGCGATCGCTTGCAATACATCCAAAGGCAAGGTCAAATGATGGGCGCCAGCTAATAAAGTCTTTACCGCTTCTTCCGGCGATTTAATGCTAGCTGCCAAAATCTCAGTATTAGTTCTGTGCAACACATTTGCCATATCCCGCACTAAGGCAAAACCGTCTCCTAGGAGTCGGGTGGCGCGATTCACGTAGGCGATCGCATATTTTGCCCCAGCTTCTGCTGAGACAACTGCTTGTGATGGGCTGTATATCGCCGTCACCGCGCAAGGAATTTCCGGTGACAAATGCGCTACTGCTTGGAAACCAGCCGCCGTTGCTGGAACTTTCAACACTGTTTGCTGTCCAATTAATTCAAAAGCGGCTTTTCCTTCTGCTACCATCCCATCAACATCAGATGCCATTAGCTGATAATACACTTCCCCAGGAATCAGTTGTGCCAGTTGTTTAAGGGTTTGCTCAGGAGATAACTCGCTTTTTGCCAAAAGTGTCGGATTAGTAGTAATTCCCGCTATCCATCCGAACTTGCTCGCCCGTGCGGCTTCCGCTACAATTGCAGTATCAACATAAATTGCCATCAGCTCTACACCTTCAGTTTGTTAATATTTCCCAGACGGTTGCTTGCAGATTGATATAAATCCGAGCGAAATTAATTGTTAATCTTTAACAATATCAGAATCTCGGAAATATTACTGTTAAGTAAATATAACACTTCAGTGATGTGCATCATCGGTAGTAGTGCGTGAGTTTTGAATTTAACAGGACTTAGGCTCCGAAACCCCGTTTATTACAAAAAATTGGTGGAGGACGACCTATCCGTGAATAAATCGGCTTTCGGAGGAAAATTGGCTAAGTGCTATTTAAGATAGCTAACAACTGAAATCACAACTTTTAAGTCAGTTGGTAACTGCGATTGTCGGGTAAGGAAAACTTGACTCGCCCAATCCCGGATACAAATAAATTACATTTGTATTAAGGGTTATGTATGCAATAACTCCAGGAGGTGACTCAGAAAATGACCGAAGAAAAAAATCAGCAGCCACAAGTCAGCCTTGAGACATCTTCTGAACAACCTCAGTTGGAAAATTCAGCAGAAACCGCTGAAGAATTCTCGATAAATCTTAAGTCTGAAACTCTGTCTCAAACGGTTGAAAATAACGCCGAAGACCGTTTAAAGGCTCTAGGCCGCTTAATGATGGTGAGCCTAACTTGGTCGCTGGCGGGGCTTTCCAAACGCGAGTAAGTTATGAAACACTGCCGCAACGGGCGAGTTATGATTTGTGAGTTGTGTTGTAAGTTTTGTTTAACTCAAAACTTACAACTCCCGGACTTACAGGATGTCCGGTTAGTTGTAAGAAAACCCGTTTTTAGTGAAGACTGTAGTCCTTAAAGCAAGGACTACAGTTTTCAACCGAGCACTCATAACTTTTCTTTAATTCCTTCAAACGGGCCCAAAAAAGTCGGTTCTGGACGGGTAACGCGCACTTCCCAAAGCGCTTTGAGGACTGCCAAAAATTCGCGGAAACTGTAGCGAATCATGCCCTTTTGGCGAAATTTGCCCCAATCCGGCGTTCCTAAACCGATCGCCTCTACGCCCAACTGGCGGCAGGTATAAACAGCGCGGGCTAAGTGAAAGTTTTGGGTAACTAAAACAGCCTGGGTTATGCCAAAAATCTCTTTCGCCCGGTAGCAACTTTCATAGGTGCTAAATCCGGCATAATCGAGAATGATATTATTAGTCGGTACGCCCTGGGCTGCGGCGTACTCCTGCATTGCTTGGACTTCGTTGTAATCGAGGCTGCTATTGTCTCCTGTCATCAAAAGTTTGTCCACTCGCCCCGCTTTGTACAAATCGACGCCTGCTTGGACTCGATCGGCTAACATGGGGGTTGGAGTGCCGTCTTCCCAAACTCCGGCACCAAAAACTATAGCGATGGATTCAGCAGGCACGTTAGCTATATGGCTGTGGCGGTAGTTGCGGGTAACAAGTCGGACGTAGTAGTTGAGTGCTAGGGGTGTGAGCACAGAGGTTAATATTAACAGCCCGATGGCATGGCGCCCTTGAAATATAAAGGATTTAGGCAACATAAATTTAAGTTAACTTCCTATATAATTACAAAAACAAGAAACTTCGCGGGTCTAAAAATTGTCAAATTACCTAATTTACATTATATTGACAAAAATATGATTCAACAACAGCAAAACTTTGAATTGCTGGAATCACTTTTATGGGAACCAAAAAACGGCTATTTTTTGCTAGACAGACATCTTCAAAGATTACAGCTATCGGCTGATTATTTTAATTTCCCCCTATCGCTAACAGAAGCAAGCAAAGCTTTACAAGCATTAAGTATGACTTGCGGGTCAGTCAAACAAAAAATACGGTTAACAATATCTTGTGAGGGAAACATAACATTACAAGCTCAGACACTAGATAGCGGTATCTTAAAAATCGGTGCATCTGTGGGAATTGCTCGCAAACCGATCGATTCTCAAAACCCATTTCTTTACCACAAGACAACTTACCGATTGCCTTATACAATGGCTTTGGAGTCGCAGCCCGAATATCAGGATGTCTTGCTGTGGAATCAAAATGGAGTTATCACCGAATCTACGATCGCCAATATCGCGATCGATACACCCGCAGGTCTAATCACACCTCCCGTCAAGTGCGGTTTATTACCGGGGACGTTTCGTTCTCAACTTTTAGAGGAGGGAAAAATCAGAGAACAATTAATTACCTTAGAGGATTTGCACAGTACCCAAACTCTATTTCTCATTAACTCCGTTAGGGGTTGGATACGCCTCAAAAAAGAAGCAAACCGAGATGTTTGGAAAGTGGTCAGTAATGGCTGAGATAACTCTTTCAATCGATTTTAGTAGGTGCGAACTGTGCAGCTTACTACTACAGCTAGTGCCAAAATTGACTTGTTGCGTAAGTCCTGAAAGTGTTAACCATAGTGCAATCTATTATGAAACAAATACAACCTTGGCATTGGCGAAAGCTTCCCCTAAATCAGCGCAGCGGAGCTGAGATTTTTCAAACTTTATTTCTCGCTCAAACTGCCGACCGTCCAGGCTCAATATCGGATTGTTTCCCCCGCGATATGGCGGTTCTGCTAGAAAGTCCAGTTACATCTTCTACTAACTTGGCACGATATTCTATTTGTGCAGGTTCTCCCCGGATAATTGACGGTAAATCTCAGCTATGGACACCGCCAGTCGGTGAAATTTTACCTTTTTTGCGCGCTCTTTTAAACTCTCAAAAGCAAAATTTAGCCGTTAATGTACCGCCGGAAATTCCTTTTACTGGGGGTTGGTTGGGATGGCTGGGTTATGATTTAGCATGGGAAATCGAACACCTGCCCCAACTCAATACCGATCCGCTTCCTTTCCCGGTTAGCTGTTGGTACGAACCAGAATCTTTTGCGGTTTTAGACCGTCAAACGCAAATTCTCTGGTTGGCTGCGACTCAACCTTCTCACCTCGATGTTATGCAGCATCAAGTAGAGCAAACCGATCGAGAAATAATCGAGAATAATTTACCAGAAAATTATCAACAAAATTCCGCTACTCCTATTTTTCAATTATCTCAGAGTCAGTATAAAGAAATAGTGCAAAAAGCTCAGAAGTATATTCATGCGGGCGATATTTTTCAGACTAATTTATCTTTGCGGTTTGAAGCCAGTACAGATTGCAGTAGTTGGTCAATTTACCGCGCTTTGCAACGGATCAATCCTTCGCCTTTTGCAAGTTATTGGCAAACTCCGTGGGGGGCGATAGTTAGTTGTTCGCCGGAAAGACTCGTTCAATTATTAGGAAAAAAAGTGGATACTAGACCGATCGCGGGAACGAGACCGCGAGGTTTAACCTGCATTCAAGATGAGCAGTTAGCACAGGAATTAATAGAGAATATCAAAGAAAGAGCCGAACATATTATGTTAGTTGACTTAGAACGCAACGATATCGGGAGGGTGTGTGAATGGGGTTCGGTAAAAGTTAACGAATTTCTGACCATTGAACGCTACAGTCACGTGATGCACCTCGTCAGTAATGTTATCGGTACATTAAGAGGAGATTGCGACGCGATCGACTTAATTCGAGGGGTATTTCCGGGCGGTACGATTACAGGTTGTCCGAAAGTGCGCTGTCTGGAAATCATCGAAGAATTGGAACCCGTGAAGCGCAATTTATTTTACGGTTCCTGCGGTTATTTGGACTGGCGCGGCAACCTGGATTTAAATATTTTGATTCGCACCCTTTTATATGCACCAAAAAGTGACGGTACGACCGGGGGAGTTGTTTGGGGACAAGTGGGTGCGGGGATTGTTGCTGATAGCGATCCAGAAAGGGAATGGCAGGAGTCGCTGCATAAAGCTCAAGCTCAAGTTAATGCTTTGAAATTAGCGGAAATATTTGATTAGATGCGTGTTAGATAAATCGACTTGTTAAGATTATTGAAGATTTATATCCCCGATTTAATTTTACTGTAATAGCGAGTGAAACAGAGCGAAAACAAAAGATTTCTTCTAGTATTAATGTTAGGGAACTGTTGCTATGGTATTGCCTGATAGTTTTTTTAGCGATCGCACTGTGAGTCAGATTCTGGGTGAACTCATGGATATTAGACGAGACTGCCAAAGCTGGTTAGCTGTTGGATAAGCTCACTATCACGATCGCAAAGGAAAAGCACAAGCAATTAACAAAGCCCCTCAATGGCTGATTCCTGCCAGAATTTATGAGACTTCTTCAACAATTCTTGTGGGGCAGGCATCCTGCCTGCCCAAGACTTGCTTTTCACTCCTATGTCTATTGATTGTCCGAACCTACTGCCTCAGAAATAGAACTAAATCCGCGTTCTTCTAACTTTTGCAGCAAACCTTGTAGAATCCGGCGCACCATCCAAGGCCCTTCGTAAACCCAACCAGTGTAGACTTGAATTAAACTCGCACCGGCGGCTATTTTTTCCCAAGCATCTTCGGCGGTGAAAATGCCGCCAACTCCAATTATGGGTAATTCGCCTTTTGTATATTGCCAGATAAATCGGATTACTTCTGTCGATCGCTCCCGCACAGGAAGCCCGCTAATTCCCCCGGCTTCTTCGGCGATTGGTTTGTTTGTTTCTCGCAATATTTGTGTTTTCAATCCGTCGCGGCGGATGGTGGTATTTGTGGCGATAATTCCTGCTAGTTGGTAGGTTTTTGCTAAGTCGAGGATTGACACGATCGCCTCCGACTCCAAATCCGGCGCAATCTTGACTAAAATTGGCTTGCTTCCCTGATTTTCTTGTTGCAAAATTTCCAAAATTGTGCTTAGCCCAGCAGCATCTTGGAGCGATCGCAACCCAGGCGTATTCGGAGAGGAAACGTTCACTACAAAATAGTCGCCCCAATCTTTCAGCAGCTTAAAACTCTCCAAATAGTCGGCTGCGGCTTGCTCTAACGGTGTTACCTTAGATTTACCGAGATTGATGCCCAAGGGGAACCGAGACTGAGGCATGGGGCGCGAGGCATCGAATTTGGACTGTTTCTGTGCTGCCTGAAACCGGGCTGCCATTGCCGCGGCTCCTTGATTGTTAAATCCCATGCGGTTGAGGGCTGCACTGTCCTCCGTCAAGCGAAACAAGCGAGGTTGGGGGTTTCCCGGCTGCGGTTGACAAGTGACAGTGCCGAGTTCGGCAAAGCCAAAGCCAAAATGTGCCCAAATATCTGCAGCTACGCCGTTTTTATCAAATCCGGCGGCTAAGCCGACAGGATTGTTAAAGCTCAGTCCCCACAAAGATTGTTCGAGGCGAGAATCTTGGACTCCCAAAGATTTCTGCAATCGCCAGAGCATTTGGCTGGTTGCCGGGTTTGACTGGGTTCTGGCTGCGAGTTCGAGAACTTGGAGAGTGCGGTTGTGCAGCCACTCGGCATCGGTTTTCAATACGGAAAACAACAGCGGGCGTACACTTGATTGATAAATATCCAATGATTTGTACTGGGGCAATTTACAAATTAGAAATGAGAAGGGAAATAAAAATATTCAGGAGCAGACAGTGAAGGCGAATTTTTTACTTCAACTTCGATCGACTTTATCCAATGTTTGAGATTGAGGGATAAGTGAGACGATTATATTATAAGTTGATTCTTTTGCATTTTATTTTTTTGAATTTTTAAGTTAGTAATTTTAAATTAGACAAAGGTGCGGGGAAGCTTGGAAATGGGGCAGCAGCAAAGACCAAAGGATTTAGACGAACAAATCGCGACCCTAGAGCGCGTTCTCCAGACTCTCCGAGAAGAGGAGAATGTGGAAGTGCTACTTTCGACCACACTCGGTTACTTGCAAACCGAATTTGACTGGCCGTTGATTTGGATCGGGTTGTACGATCGACAGGCCCACAGATTGTTCGGCAAAGGCGGCATAACTCCTAACGGCGACCTGTCTTTTCTCAAACAGCGCTTTGCCCTCAGTCCGGGGGATTTGCTCGAACAAGTGGTGATTCAGCTCCGGCCGGTGGGAGTTCCGGATTTGCGATCGGAAGGTAGAGCCGGAGAATGGCGCAAAGCAGCTCAAACTTTCAATATTCAAGGCACGACTCTGTTTCCGCTCCGCTACAAAGACCGCTGCTACGGCGTGATTTTGCTCGGCACAGACGTGTGGGGAGCGTCGCCCAAGTCGGGGGAAAAAACGCAGTTGGCGATCGTATTTGGAGCGCTGGCAACTGCTCTTTACCAAATAGAAAAAGACTGGCAGCGACAACAAGTTAAACACCCAGACGAGTCTCTTTTAGCGCTGATTTCGCAGTTGGGGGAACTGCGATCGCTCGACCAATACTTGCAAGCGGTGGTCGAACAAACTCATGAATTTATCGAGCCGACGCGCACCAATGTTTATTGGTTCGAGCGAGAGCGGCGCTATTTTTGGCGCCGAGTCAGCAACCGCGAAGTTGCTCCGGGTTTGGGCGCGCCGGGCCGAGCGGCTTCGGGCATCACCGTTCAAGACTTGGGCGAATTTTATCAGGCTTTGGGCAGGGAAGAAATGGTTTGGATCGGTGAATCTCAAAGTTCTCTGAAAACTGAGCTGACGGGGCGGTTGATGCAGCAAATCCGCGCTCGCTCTCTGTTGGCTGCGCCGATTGTGTCAGAAGGCGAATTGTTGGGATTTTTGGCAGTCGAAGCCGGCGAGCCCCGGATTTGGCAAGACAATGAAAAGCATTACCTGCAGGGAGCGGCGCGGTTAGTGGCTCTGACGGCTCCTGTGTCGGAGATGGAGGAGAAAATTCAACAAACTGAGATCGATCGAGATTTAACTGCGGGAATAGCTCGCGCCATCTACAGCGATGCTGACTGGGAGGCGACTTTGAAAAATACCGCCGAGCAGTTGTGCGGGCGGCTCAAATGCGAATACTTTTTGCTGCTGCTGTACGGCGAAGAACAAAATCGCTTTGAAATTGTCTGCCAAAATCTGCCCCGCAACCGCAGGTCAGTGCCGTCGCCGCTCAACGCCCTCGATGTGGCTGACGTGGGGCTGTTGCAAGAAAGCGAACCTGTGGCTATTGAAAATTGGGAGGAAGACGGGCGGTTGAGCGCTTGGCGGGAAGTGTTGGGGGAGGCGGGGGTGCGATCGCTTTTGGCATCGACCACGAGGGGGAAAAAGAAAGAGGGAGAAAACCCCAATCTAAAATCGAAAATCCCCAATCGAAAATCGATCGAGGGTTTGCTGGTTGTCGGACACAATGCAACTCGCACTTGGAGGCGATCTGAGCAAGAATTAGTTCGGCTAGTGGGCCAACAGCTAGGATTGATCCTGCACTCCTGGCAGCAGAGTGCGGCAATCGACAAATATCAGCAATTTGAGCGATTGCTCAAATCGGGTTTGGCGGTTTTGCACCATTCTCCTGATGAGCCATCTGAGCAAGAGATATTTGCTGCTTCACCGACGATGTTCCCAGAGTTGCCGCTACAAAAGCTCGATCGTAACTTTGCTCAACACGTTTCCCAGACACTTTCCTGTCCTTTAGTCGCCCTAATTACTTGGAATCCGGGTCAGGAGGAAGGTTCCATCGTGGCGACGGTAGCTGCCAATCCCGTATTTGCCCTCAATCCCGAGGCGGTGATTCCTGTCAAAACAGATGCCTTGATCCAACAAACCCTGGCAGAAGCGGGCGTGCTGCAACAGAGCACCAGCCAACTGCCGCTGGCGACGAAGCGGTGGCTCCGCAGTCCGGGAATTGGCGAGATTCTGACGGTGGCGCTGCGGACTGCCCCAGAACACGCTCCGGCGGGCATTGTGGTGGCTGCGGACGCTCCGGGCCGCCAGTGGTCGGAGTTGTCGGTGAGTTTACTCAGCTCGATGGCGTCTCAGTTGGCTTGGTGGCACAGGTATTTGGCGGTGCAATCAGCCCAGGAGTCGCAGCGATTGGATCTGGAGCTGCTCAACTGGTACAAACAGCGCCGTTTTGAGGAGTTTTACCGCACTGTGGGAGCGGGGGTGAAGGAGTTGGGGGAGTTGAGTCAGTCGATTTTGCAGTCGGCGAAGGAGCAAAAGGATGCTCTGAAAATTTTGCGCTACCAACAGGTTTTGCGGCAAATTGGCAATGCTTTGGGGTCAACTCATTTGCTGCTGAAACAGGAACAGTGGCGGCTGCAATTCGGACAAGATGCGGTGCCTGTGAGCGCTTGGCTGAGGCGATCGCTCGATCGAACGGCCTCCCTGGTCAAACAGTCGCAAGTCTTGCTGGAAGTGCACAGAGAAATTGCTGTGTCGATGCCTGCGGGTCAGACTTTGAGCGTTCGCGGCGACAGCATCAAGCTCGATTTGATACTGTGCGAATTGCTGGCGGCGGCTTGCAGGCGCTCTGCTGTTGGCGCCAAGATTGAGATTCGCTCTCAGTTGTTGGGAGAAGATTGGCTAGAATTGTCTGTGAGCGATAGCGGCGCGTGCGATCGACACTTAATTGCTGCCTTCAACGGCGGTTCCGGGCCGGACATATTAGCCGTTTCTAGTTCCAATAGGTCGATCGTGCAAAATCTCTTAGTTTATCAGCGAGCGGTACGCTTAATGGGGGGAAACTTTTCTATAGAAATGTTAGAAAACAATTTAATTGTGGCTCGTTTAGTGCTGCCCCTAGCCAATTCTTAAAATTCTGTACGGGGGAGTTTACCCCTATCTGCAATTCACATAAGCTGTCGCGCATTTAAATTGCATATTTAGGGCGGGCGGGACGCCCACCCCACAAAAGTTGGATTGTTTTTTGACAGACAATTTAAATGCCGCAACAGCTTACTAGGTACTTATAAACCAGCCCCTACCCAACTTCTAGCGGTAAAGTGCTTCAGGTGCACGCTACATAATTAGGTTCTGCGTCCAAGAGTGGATGATTGATATCAACCCCGTTTGATTCGGACTTGTATTAGATCGAGTTCTGTTAGGTCGTAAGATTAAATGAACCGCGAAGACGCAAAGAGCGCGAAGCAAGAACTGCACCTTCTTCTTTCTCTTCCTTCGTGTCCTTTGCGCCTTCGCGGTTTAATCATTCCGATGCAACCGGATGCGATATATAGCCATCCTACTAAATCATTTGTGAATTTCTTACTCCCTCCCCTTGATAAGGGGAGGGTTGGGGTGGGGTCAAAAATTTACGACTCCTGCAAGGATTGCTATAACATCCAAGGTATTAACAACCCTCTGTCTAAACCGATGAAGTAACAGTTTCCGCCGCCTCAGAACTCGGGAAAAACCTTTGAGTAATCCAAGCAGTTACAATATGAGAAAGCAATCCCATCGGCCCAGCAAAAAAACACAAAGCCAAAGAATGAACCGTCCAAACTCCTGTCCGCTGTCCTTCCAAATAAATCCAGCGCCCGACAAACAAGTCCATCACTAAAAAATGTATCCATCCCGTAGCCGCCGCCGTTTCCTCCCCCAGAAACTTAGCAATATCTGCTAGCTTGGGATTGGACAAAGCAGCCGCATTTTCCGCAGTTAGACTGCTACCAAACAAATATATGTACAAAGCGGCGAGCATCGCAAACGGAATGAAGGAATTCATCACTTTTCGGGTAATTCCCCAGTTTGGTAATAAAATCATAATTGCCCAGAAAGGCACAACGAACAGATTACCGACATTAAAAATTAGTTCTGGTGTCATAGTTTGCTCTTGGCTCCTGCGAATGCAATTCAATTAAGGATGTTAAGATTACTTTACACAATTTTTGCCGAAATTTCTCAAAAGCCGAAAAAAATGTCATTCACAAATGAAATAGAATTGCTATACTTATCTAAAATTTCAAATCTCGCATCTAAAATCGATTAAGGCAGCACAGCCCATGACAACTTATAATAACTTTCCCGATTGGTGCAAGCAAAAAGAAAATCTCTCGCTTGATGCTAAACATACGGTAGAAATACTGTTGCAAATATCAGACACTCCCGAGTGCGATCGAGCCAACGCACTGCTTTCTAATACAACAGAACTTAACCTCAAAAATCTTCAAATTACCGATATCAGCCCCCTCTCATCTTTCACTCAACTTACTAATCTTATCCTCGGCAGTAATCAAATATCTGACCTCGCTCCCCTGCAATCTTTAACCAATCTGAAGATTTTGATTATGGATGTCAATCAAATATCAGATATCAGCCCGCTTTCATCTCTAATAAATCTGACTAAACTCGTTCTCGATACCAATCAAATCTCAGATATCACTCCCCTAGCAGGTCTAACTAATCTTACCGCACTTGTCTTGTTTGACAACAAAATTTCCGACATCACTCCGGTGAAAAACTTAACTAACTTAAATGCGCTGATTCTCTACAACAATCAAATTTCTGATCTCGCTCCTTTGACAAATTTGACTGCACTCGATACACTATACCTTTACAATAATAAAATATCGGATATCACCCCGCTGGCTTCCTTAAAAAATCTGACTACGCTGTTTCTATTCGGAAATGAAATATCAGACCTTACTCCGCTGGCATCGCTAACTAACTTAAATAAATTGGTTTTATTCCAAAATCAAATCTCTGATATTAGTCCTTTGACCTCCCTCACTAATTTAATTGAACTAAACCTGGGTAACAATCAAATATCCGACATCAGTCCGCTGAAATCCTTAACTAATTTGACTCAACTTTATCTGTTCAACAACCCGATTTCGGATACCAGCGCGCTACAAGCTTTAAATAATTTATTTTTGCTCGACTTGTACAACAATCAAATCTCTGATATCAGTTCCCTGCAATCTTTGCAAAAGTTAACTAGCCTGGACTTGCGCGGGAATCCCATTGTTAATAAAATTTGCCCTGTCAATCCTGAATCTATATGCCGGTTTTAATTATTAAGGCCGAGGCAAGATGGCAGTTTATAGAGTATAATGTCAAAGGTCAATATCAGGAGAAAGTGATGAGCGGACACGATGCTTTGATGTTAGGATTGCTGCTGTTGCCAGGTTTGGCTTTGTCGATCGCAATTATGGGCGCTTTTGCCGCTGGTGGATAATCAGTTTTGGCAGCAGGCAGATTTTGTAAAAAGTAGTTTTTTCCTCGTTCCCTGGCTCTGGCTGGGAACGCATTTCACTATTGCTCTGCCTCCTGTTTTTTGGCCAGCGAGGCAGAGCCCCTGGATCTCGGTTCCCAGTCAGAGGCAGGGAACCAGTTAATTTCCCTTCTTCTTCCTTCTTCCTTCTTCCTTTTTCCTTCTTCCTTCTATCCGTTACATCCGTTAAATCCGTTACAGAATCCGTTGCCGAACTTCCTTCTTCCTTCGCTTACAAAAATTGTGCTGTCACATCCGAATTTACCAAAGTATTGGCGCACAAAATACCCGATGCTGCGACGGCGGGGACGCCAATTCCTGGCATGGTGCTGTCTCCCACGCGATACAAGCCTTTGACTGGTGTTTGCGGCCCGGGAAATGTGCCTTTTCCGGCGGCGATTGCAGGCCCGTAAGTTCCTTGATATCGGCGCAAAAATCGGGCGTGGGTTAGCGGTGTGCCGATCGACTCTAAGACTATTCGCGCTCGCAAATCGGGTATAATTTTTTCTAAAGCTTGAAACAGAGATTGCGATCGCTCTTGCTTTTTCTGCTGATACAATTCGCCATATTCCCAACCTTCGTAAGGTTCCAATGTATAAGCGTGAACGGCGTGATGTCCGGGGGGTGCGAGAGTTGCATCCCACACTGTAGGAATCGAAATCATGCAAGTATTTCCGGGTACTGTAATGTCAATCTTGCTATCGTGAACGACGACGTGGTGGCCGGTCAAACCTTCGAGTCCTTCGGCTTTAATTCCTAAATGCAGGTGCATAAAACTCTCTACGGCTGGCATCGACAAAGCGCTTTTTCGGTAGCTTTCCGGCAAATCTTCAGACCGCAGTAATTTTGTATAAGTATCCCAGATTGTGGCATTTGAAATGACAATTGGGGCGCGGATAATTTCGCCATTTTGCAAGCGAACGCCGGTGGTTTTGCCGGATTCAACTAAAATTTGCTCGACGGGAGTTCCCAGGCGCAACTTTCCTCCCCAGCGCTGCAAGCCTCTGACTAAAGCATCGACGATCGCACCGCTGCCACCTACAGGATATTCGATCGCACAGCGCGATCGTTCGCCAATCATAAAAGCTATTTCCGGCGCGACAGTTCCGTGCGCTTTCAAACCCGACAGCAAAAAGCACTCCAAATCGATCAAACGCCGCACCCAAGGATCACGCACGTCCCGATCCATCAAGGAACCGGCTGAACCCGCGATCGCACCTACTAGCGGCAACAGCTTCAGCAAAGCAGGCGAGTACCGAGACAGCAAAACAGGTATTAACTGCCAGTCGGATCTCAGCGCTAAA
>JACJNV010000052.1 GCA_014695175.1 Microcoleus sp. FACHB-DQ6
AAAAATTCCATGACAATCGCCGGGACTTCCCCTTCTAAGTTGGGAGTGTAACTGCGACGAATTTCTTGACTAGAAAGCGGCTGTACGTTGCGGGCATAAAACCAATCTGGAGCTTTGATAACTAGCTTGCTGTCTACTGTTGCACAAATTCCCATGTTTGGGGCAACTAATATTCCTGTTACAATTAGCCCTGCGATTTCTAAGATTTCCCGCAAGGCGGCAGCGAGCAAGGGCTGGTCGATATTTTCCACAGGTTCCTCGTCTAAAATGAAGTCGTCGGGCAATTTTTCCCAGGTAATTTTTAAGTCTGCTGTACTGACTGTCACGGTATTTTACCTCTTATTGAGAGTGCTATTACTAAGACGGCTGGAGCGCGGCTCGCAATACTTCGCGGTGAAAGAGCGATCGCTCTACTATAAATTTTATCCTGTCTGGAGATAAGGCGTCGCCGTTAGCATAGTGTTCCATCCAGGTTTTGCTAATTAAATAAGGATCGTCTGGCAATTCTGATAATAAATATCCTGGCATTTCTAGCTCTTCCATTAACTGGCTGACTTTCGGATCGTAGCTGAGGGCAAAACAGCGGCATTCTTCGGATGCTGCCATAATTAAACTGTGGTAGCGCATCCCGATCGCCATTTCGACTCCCCGGAATACTCCTTTCAATTTTCTCGGATCGTCTAAACTGAGGATGCGGCTCGTTTTGGGCAGGGATTCGTGCAAATGTTGGGCCATTTCTAAGTCGTGAGACGCTTGAAAAGGCAGCAGCAAAATTAAGGTGCGAGTGGCTTTTTGAAAGTCAACTAAAGCTTGAGTTAAGATTGACAAACGGGCGGGAGTTAGTGTAGGATGAGAACGCAAACAAACAGCAACTCTGGGCGCCGGTAAATCCCACAAACCCGACACGGGGGAATTCTCTAAAGCCCACACGGGATCGGGCGCTAAAGTAAAGGGAATTTTCCAATCGGCAAGTAAAGTAGCTGAACCTTTATCCCGCACGCTGACGGCGGTGCATCCAGCAAAACAGCGCTGAGATAACTTGCGAGTCATTTCGCGCTTCAAAGGCCCAATTCCCTGGGCCCAGGCAACAGTTTTTAAGCCCATCCGCTGCGCTAATCCCATCAAACCGCCATAATAGAAAGGGCTCGCAATGCTAGTAGCGTCTTGGATTAAACTACCGCCGCCCCAGATTAGGGCGTCGGAGGTGCGGAGTGCTTCGAGAACTTGGAACGCATTCATGCGATCGCGCGCAGCTACCCCGTAACGCTGATTTGTCTCGACAGGATTGCCAGACAGGACGATCGGCGTCACCCCATCTGGTAACATTTGCAGTAGCGATGCCAACAGCGCCTCGTCGCCGCCGTTGCCTTTACCGTAATAGCCGCACAAAATTGCTCGCATTTCTACTCTTTTCTTGGTTTGTGATGGGGAATCTAACTATTTTAGATTTTAGATTTTAGATTTTTTTGATATTGGAGATTTGATCCTACTACCAAAAAAATGCTACTGTCAGCAAGCTTCAAGGCTTTACGTCATCAGTCAGCTCAAATCGCAAATCTAATAAAATCTCAAATCGCTAATCTAAAATTGTATGACGCATCATACTTTATATGACAGTTTCGTAAGTCCCGATAGATAAATCTTTTATCTTCGTTATCGAGAAATTTTTCATCTTCGTTCACAATACAAAAAATGCACGCTTTGTCAATTCCCACCTGGATTATTCACATCTCTAGCGTCATCGAGTGGATGGCCGCCATCTGGTTAATTTGGACTTACGGCGAAGTCACTAAAAACCGAGCTTGGTGGGCCCTTTCCGCCGGAATGCTGCCCGCTCTCGTCAGCGCTATGTGTGCCTGTACATGGCACTATTTTGACAACTCCCCAGCCCTAGAATGGATTGTTACCCTGCAAGCGGGGATGACTCTCATCGGCAATTTTACTCTCTGGGCGGCGGCTTGGTGGATTTGGCGATCGTTTCAGCCAGCCGAGAAAATTTAAAGATTAAAAAAGGGAGGAACTAAGTGAAAAATAGCACTATTTGGGTAAAATTTGCGGCGAGTTTGCTTTTGTTGACAGCCGGGTTTTTGCTTCCCAGCAAAGCCAGCAACATTCCCGTACAAGTCGCCCAACAGCCTAACTGCAAAAGTCCTCAAACCACGCTAGAGATGAATGTCTGTTCCAGTCAAGAGTTTCAGACCGCAGACAGAAAGCTCAATCAAGTATATCAGCAACTGCAAGCAAAAATCAGCAGTAGACAAAAGCAGAGATTGACTGCGGCACAGGGTACTTGGATAAAATTTCGAGATGAAAATTGTGATTATGCAAAAGGGCAGTTTGAAGGCGGTTCTTTGGCTGCTTCTACCTACGGTTATTGCAGGGCTAGAGTGACGCAAGAACGGATTAAAGATTTGGAAGGTTATTTGAAACAAGCAAATTTGTAAAAGTTCGATCGCAAGCGAGAATAATTTACCCATTCAATCCTCAATACCGCGACAACCTCATCTTTTGCACTTCTAGAAGCCCCAGCACAAACCAGCTCAAGAGTGATATAAAGCTTTGTTTTTTATTTTACGCTTTGACACGCCGATGGTGTAAAATCTAAATTCTCAAATCTTATATTTTAAATCCCTATGTCCTTCGTTGGTTTGCACATTCACAGCGATTATAGCTTACTAGATGGGGCGTCTCAGCTACAGCAGCTCGCAGAACGGGCGGTGGAATTGGGGATGCCCGCGATCGCCCTTACAGACCACGGGGTGATGTACGGCGCGATCGAGCTAATCAAAGTTTGCCGAAATAAAAATATCAAGCCGATTATTGGCAATGAAATGTATGTCGTCAACGGCGACATTGAAGTAAAAGTTCGAGGTAGAAGAAAATATCATCAAGTTGTTTTAGCTAAAAATACCCAAGGTTATAAAAACCTCGTCAAGCTAACCACAATTTCCCATTTAAAGGGAATGCCTGAAAGAGGTATTTTTGCCCGCCCTTGCATCAACAAGGAACTGCTAAAACAATACTCCGAAGGTTTAATTGTCACCAGTGCTTGTTTGGGCGGCGAAGTTCCGCAAATGATTCTGCAAAACAAGCTGGATACTGCCCGCGAAGTAGCCACCTGGTATAAAGAAGTATTTGGGGAAGATTACTATATAGAAATTCAAGACCACGGTTCCCCGGAAGATCGGATTGTTAATGTTGAAATCGTTAAAATTGCCCGCGAACTCAAGATTAAAATAATTGCCACCAATGATTCTCACTATATCTCCTGCAACGACGTAGAAGCACACGATGCTTTGCTGTGCATTAACACCAACAAACTGATTGAAGAAGACAAGCGGATGCGCTACAGCGGCACTGAGTATTTGAAGTCCGCTATGGAGATGGCGCAACTGTTTCGAGACCATTTGGATGATGAAACAATCAAAGAGGCGATCGAAAATACCCTAGAAGTCGCAAATAAAGTATCGAGATACGAGCTCACAGGAGAAGCTCGGATTCCCACAATTCCAATTCCCCCAGAACATACAGCCGATACTTATGTAGAAGAAATATCCTGGTTGGGACTCTTAGAACGCCTCAAAGCCCGCACCAGAAATGAAATCCCCCCCGTCTACAAACAAAGACTAGAATACGAACTGAAAATGCTTCAGCAGATGGGCTTTTCGGAATACTTTTTAGTAGTTTGGGACTACATAAAATATGCTAGAGACAATGATATTCCAGTAGGGCCAGGACGCGGTTCTGCCGCAGGTTCTCTAGTTGCTTACGTCCTCAAAATTACCAATATAGACCCCGTACACCACGGGCTACTATTCGAGCGATTTCTCAATCCCGAACGCAAATCTATGCCAGATATTGATAGCGATTTCTGCATAGAAAGGCGGGATGACATGATTAAATACGTTACTGAAAAATATGGTAGCGAGCGCGTAGCGCAAATTATTACTTTCAACAGGATGACATCAAAAGCTGTCTTGAAAGATGTTGCCAGAGTCTTAGGTATTCCCTACAAAAAAGCAGACGAAATGGCAAAATTAATTCCCGTGTCTAGGGGGAAACCGGAAAAACTTAAAGTGATGATTTCCGATGACACACCTGCACAGGAATTTAAAGACAACTATGAAAATACAATTTGCATCAATGAAGAAACAGGGACAGAAGTCCCAGTTCGTCAGTGGATTGACATGGCAATTCGCATTGAAGGAACCAACAAAACCTATGGCGTTCACGCAGCAGGTGTGGTAATTTCTTCAGAGCCGTTGGATGAACTTGTACCGCTGCAAAAGAATAATGAGGGTGCTGTAATTACCCAATATTTCATGGAAGATTTGGAATTTTTGGGTCTGCTGAAAATGGACTTTTTGGGATTGAAAAATTTAACAACGCTCCAGAAAACAGTTGATTATATTAAGCACACCCAAAATCTAATTGTAGATCCAGAAATGCTACCTTCTGATATAGAGCGCAGAGCTCAAGAGACTTTTGCCAGAATCAAAAAGTTACCAAATGATGTAGATAAAACTTATAGACTTTTAGAAAGAGGAGATTTAGAAGGTATTTTTCAGTTAGAATCCTCTGGAATGCTGGATGTAGTGAAAAAACTCAAACCTTCCTGTCTGGATGATATTTCTTCTATTTTGGCACTTTACCGACCTGGGCCGCTGGATGCAGGTTTGATTCCTCAGTTTATTGACTGCAAGCACGGTAAAACAGTTGAGTACGATCATCCGCTATTAGAACCGATTTTAAAAGAGACTTACGGAACGCTTTGCTTTCAAGAGCAAATTATGCGGATGGCTCAAGATTTGGCGGGCTATTCTTTGGGGCAAGCTGACTTGCTGCGGCGTGCAATGGGAAAGAAGAAAGCTGATGAAATGCAGAAGCAAAAAGAAACGTTTATCGACGGCGCAACTAAGAATGGAGTCAGTCAAAGAATTGCTGATAAACTGTTCGCGCAGATGCTGCAATTCGCGGAATATTGTTTTAATAAATCCCATTCAATGGCCTATGCGTACATCACGTATCAAACTGCATATTTAAAGGCGAATTATCCTCTAGAATACATGGCTGCACTGCTGACTGCTAACAGAGGCGACCAGGATAAAGTACAGAAATATATTGCCAATTGTCTCAAGCTGGGTATTGAGGTTGAGCCGCCAGATGTTAATAGCTCTGAACTTACTTTTACACCGCTGCCCAAACAGATGACTGGCTCTGCAAAAGATAAAATTTTGTTTGGAATTTCTGCTGTTAAAAATGTGGGAGAAGCGGCAATTGAAAATATTTTGGCTGCGAGACAGGAAGGGGGTAAGTTTAAATCGCTGGCTGATTTGTGCGATCGCGTAAATCTCCATTCTGTCAACCGCCGCGCTTTAGAAGCATTAATTCAATGCGGTGCTTTTGATAAAATTGAAAACAACCGCAAGCAATTAGTAAACGACCTCGAAGGAGTGATGAAATGGGCGCAAGAGCGCAAAAGAGATAGAGAAAGCGGGCAAGGTAATCTCTTTGACTTGTTAGGTACGAATAGCTTTGGTAAGTCGGTAAATACCTATGAGTCTGCACCTAAATCTAAATTGGTACAAGATTATGACAAACAGGAGAAATTGCGTTTAGAAAAAGAATTGCTGGGCTTTTATGTATCAGAACATCCCCTAAAATTTCTCATGCAAGTAAACCCAGACCCCGAGGTTGTTACTCTCGAACAGTTAGCAGAGAAAAAGGGGAAAGTATCAGTTATTGTCATGCTCAGCGCTATCAAAATGGTAGTGACCAAAAAAGGCGATGCGATGGCAATTTTGCAGTTAGAAGATTTGACACATCAAATAAAAGCTGTTGTGTTCCCCAAGGCTTACGAACAAGTGAAGCCTTACATTGTAGAGAATGCTATCTTACAGATTAGTGGAAAAATTGAGAAAGATGGAGAGGAAATTCAGATAATTGTAGACACGGCCAAGCCGGTGGAAACAGTACAGGTTACAGAGGAAATCGAGAGGGCGGAATCGGAAATAAACAACTCTTGGCCGGGGGAAACAGTCAACATTGTACGATCGACAAAACCTGTCGAAGTTTTAGAAATGGTGATTGTCAAGCTGACACCCCAGCAAATACAAGACGGCAAAAAACTCAATTCCCTCAAAGCTATTTTGCAAGAACTTTCCAATCGTGGAGAAGGTGCTAGCGTTTCTGTGGGGGGAATTGTTGTCGGTGAATATTCTTGTCAACCCGTTCGCATTAACCCTCAATTATGGGTGCAAGATGGCGAGGGAACTGTTAGCCGTCTCAAGTCGGCTGGATTTGATGCTTGGGTTTTTCCTCTAGACAATCGCGGGGATGCTGCGGTGTTTCGAGAAATGCGATCGCAACTTAATGTACATTCTTGGGCCAGTCGTTTACTTGACACTGACACCGATCGCCTTCACAAGTATGTCACTTATCTCGCCCAACTAAACAGACGCCCGCCAAACTAACACTTCGCCGCCATCCCCACCGGTGACTAAAGTTTGACCGTCAGGACTAAAAGCCACCGGATTGCACCCAGCGAGACTGCACAAACATTCTCCTGTTTCCAAGTTCCAGAGTTTAACCGTACCGTCTCGACTGCCGCTAGCCATAGTTTCGCGATCTGGACTAATCGCCACCGAAATTACCGCATCTGAATGCCCGATCAAAGTATTAATCAATTCCCCTGTATCGGCATTCCACAATTTAACAGTAGCATCGGCACTTCCACTGACAATCATTTTGCCGTCTTGACTAAATGCGATCGCATAAACCCAATCTGAATGACCCACAAAAGTCCGTACACTCTCCCCAATACCTACAAGCCACATCTTGATAGTTTTGTCAGCACTACCGCTGGCAAGCATCATACTTTGAGGGCGAAAACTAACAGATAAAACCTTGTCAGAATGTCCCGAAAGTTTTTGAACCAATTCTCCGTTGCGCTGGTTCCACAATTTAATACTCTGGTCGCCGCTAGCACTCGCAATCGCTCCAGAGTCGCAACTAAAAGCCACCGAGTACACGGAGCCGTAGCGGTGACTGTACGGTGAACCAAAATCGCTATAAAATTCGCGAATCATCGCCTTTTTATCCAGCTTCCACTCAATAACTTTTCTGTCAAAACTGCCGCTAACCATCATTCTCCCGTCTGGGCTGATTGCCACAGCATCAACCGTTGCGGAATGACCGAAAAAAGTATGGATGAATTCACCTGTTTGCAGGTCCCACAGCTTAATTGTTTTATCGTCGCTGGCGCTAGCGAGAATATTGCCTTGAGGATTAATAACAACCGCATTAACCTGGGCTGAATGACCGTGGAGAATGCGATCGCATCGCCAGTTATTAGACGACAATAATCTCGGATTGCCAGCGGATGGCACAACATGAATCTTGTGGAGCGGCGCGGCCGAGACGGCGGTTGCTGTATTTGGCTGCGAGTTAGTTACTGGCGAATTAATAGCGATTTTGGTGGGCGAATTATAACTTATTTGAGAGCGGGGATATTGCCCAAAATTTACCAAGTCTTGCAACACTTCAGCAGCGGATTGATATCGCTCTCGTACCGAATCTTTGAGCAATTTATTCAAAATAGTTGCTAATTTTTTGCTGACTTTTATGCCTTTTTGCGCCAAGTGCGATCGCCAAATCCATTTGCATTCCAAAGCATCGAACAAATCCTTCAATACCGCCCCAGTTAGCAGGTGAATGCAGGTAACGCCCAAACTGTAAAGGTCGCTCGCCGGATAGGCCTTGCCACTGCGAATTTGTTCAATGGGCGCATAGCCGGCAGTTCCAGTTATCGTCCCAGTTTGCGCTTCAGAAAGGCCGGTAATGTGCTTAGCAACTCCAAAATCTACTAGCACAAACTGACCCCCCCTGGCCTTCCCCTGTACAGCAGGAGATTCAGCGACAATTAGCCCTTTCATACCAGCAGAAGATTTAGGTAAATTTGCCCCTCCTTTTCCTTTACTAGGAGTTGAGGTGCTATATCCCGCCGCAGCCCACAAGGTTTGGGGAGTTCTCCGCACAATATTTTCCGGCTTAATATCTCGATGAATCACCTGCTGCTCGTGAACAAATTGCAAAACAGGCAACAAATTGATTAACAATTCCCAAATCTGTTCCTCGCTAAAAGCTCCCCGCTGCTGCAACTCCTGAAACAAATTATTTCCCTCGATTAACTCTTCCACAAGATACAGACGTTTGGCTTGTTCAAAAGAAGCCAGCAAACTTGGAATCTGCGGGTGCTCTCCGAGTTCGTGCAACCGATGAGCTTCTTGTTTGAACAGTGCAGTTGCCTTTTCTAATTCAGCTTTTTCTTGAACTTGGGGGAAAAATTGTTTGATGGCGCAGGGAGTTTTCAACCTATCTTCATCGACAGCTAAAAAAGTTCTGCCAAATGTTCCTTCACCGATAGGTTGAATGGCGCGGTAACGCTCTTTCAGTAGCAATTTAGAGCCGCACGCCAGACAAAAATTGGTTGAGTCAGCATTCTGCGGCTTTTGGCAATGGGGATTGAGGCAATAGCTCATCTTTTTTCCGGCCTGGAGATTCCCACCACAGCTAAACTTAGCAACATGGTAGTCTGTTTCCACTCACGCCCAGAGCACCATTCTCGATAATACCTGAGAAACTCGCTTTCTTAACCCAAAATCTCGGCTCTCAAGTTGAGCCCGTGGCAAGAAACCAAGGTGAGGACACTAGAAGTGCTTGATGTGAGTTTCCATATATTCTAATGCTTTCCTAAAATTTTGCCGGTTGGCGGCTCACAAACTGGTATGTCAACAGTTAATTAACTGTTAACTACGGCTATTCTGGAGCATTTATGCGGAGAGTAAATACAAAACTGAGATGAGCTCGGCTATTCTCCCCCATCTAAAAGACACTCTGGCTCCTCGCCGCCCTTCTGTGACGATGCTTTGGCTTTAATCACCGCTTCTCTAAAGCCTAAAACTAATAAAATATTGGCAATTGTTAAGAATAGTTCTGCAGAACCGTGCAGCCAATCGACATTTGCTAGTGACTCGTTGTAGGCAACTTTTGCGTAAATTGCGGCGGGAATAGTGACAGCCACAAAAACTAGAGTGCCGTAAAATCCCATCAAAGCTAAACGGGGTGTTTTTCCCGAGCGAGTCAAAAACCAGAGAAATCCCAAGTAGGGAAATAGAGACAGAACAAATAAAGTTTCTTTGGAAATCATTAGTAATTGGCGAGCGACCAGATACTATGATAAATTAAAAGCTCAAAAATTAGTGTGAATAATTTTTAACTTTTGATATTTAGTTTTTAATATTTAATTAGACAGATGCACCCGTTTCTATCGAACCGCTATAGAGTCACCCAAGACCATAGCTCTTAAACCAAGCCGCAGCAGGTCCGCAGTATTCAAAACCCCTCACCCACGCGGAGACAAAACCCGTAACTTTTCCCCTAACACCGTTTTTAGCATAACACATTTTTCACCGTGCCAGTCTGTTAATTGTCCCTCACTCCAAAGCTACCCAGCAATTAGAAATAGAGACTGTTCCACAGTTTTCTGTCTGGTAGGCATCAAGCAAGTATCGTTCACAACCTCTAAATCCAAGCCGTTATTTCTATCTGCTGCCAGAATTTCCTTCAGCTTAGCATCAAAATCAAAACACGGGCCGCAATCCCAAACTTTGAGTTCCAACCGTCCCTTAAATACCCTAATTTCCAGTTGAACAGGAGTTTCTACTGGCAGATTTTTGTGAGCGTGGCGAACTGCATTAGTGAAACCTTCAGCCAACGCCAACTGAAAGTTCCACCAAACTTCATTGGGGAGCGATATATCTTTCAACTGTTCAAACCACAACAAAACTTGGGTTAAAGCATGGACATCTGTGTTGACTTGCAGGCTAATATGTTGAATACAAGTTTCATTCAGCTCTTCTTCCTGCTGTTTTTCAGTCTGCCAATCCCAGGTGTTTAATAAATTCATTAACCCATCTAAAATGCTAGCTTTTTTTATATTTTGGGAGCGATTGCGATTTTCTACTTCGTAAGTTTTGCTCAGCGACAAACAATTTCGATTGTCGAGAGTCCGGGTGTAACTTAGCTCGTCTGCAATCTGCCACATGAGTTTGATCCCCCTGCCGCCTTCTGCAAGTTGATCTATGCTGTTGGACATCTATTTTCCTCGTATGAAAGTATTAGCTGTACCCAATTTTCCCACCCGCCGAGACACCAGGTATTTTTTTTATACTTGCTTGCTCGGTATTCTTTCGGGGATCACACAAAAATGCTATCTTTTTTAGAGAAGGCAGCGCATCAGCAATATGTCTTAAGAGTCTAAGCCAATTGGCTTATTTACCTATCGCCTGTACGGAGAACGATCGCCCTCGGCAGAAAAATCCAACTGCATCGCTTACAAATACTTATCCGTTGTGCGAGTCGGTCACTTGTCGCAGCCGTCGCAAGCTCCCGAATCCCTGGCATTTAGCGCCTCCGGCCGTTCGCCGATCGCTGCCACGGAGCCTTGATGTGCGGGCTTTCATCCCCAACGCCTAAGTAATATCCGTGAGCGCGATCGAACCTTACACCGTCGATTCACGTCCATCCAGTAGACTAGGACTTACGCAAACAACCCTGTTTCTGCTTAGAATATTGGGTTTGACAGCGAGGAACTAACCAGGAAACCGGGTTTTTGGTCCCCCGCACGTAAGTCCAGCAGACAAATCGGTGTTGAAAGGCAGTTACAGAACTTACCCAGACTTTGACATCCACCCCGACGTAAACGCACGGGGATTCCTAAGACTCACGACTTAGCTTTCTGCTTCCGTCCCCTAGGGGATTTCGCACCAGCCTTAACAGATTTACTCTGCTCGGGTCTTACAGTCGCTCCACAGACTGACACGGCAAGCCCTGCCGCCAAAATGTTCTTTGCCGCGTTGATGTCTCGGTCATGGTGCGTCCCGCACTGAGGGCAATCCCATTCCCGAATATTCAACGGCATCTTTTCAACGATGTGTCCGCAATTGCCACACCGTTTTGAGCTCGGAAACCATCTGTCAATCTTAATTAAACTACGACCGTACCAATCGCACTTGTAGTCAAGTTGTCTGACTAATTCCCCCCAACTTGCATCACTTATAGCTAGAGCAAGTTTCCGGTTTTTAACCATATTCTTCACAGCTAGGTCTTCTACGGCGATGGTTTGGTTTTCACGCACCAACCGCGTTGTTAACTTGTGAAGATTATCTTTCCTTGCATCAGTGATTTCTTGATGCACTTTTGCCACCTTAAGCCGTGCTTTGTAACGGTTATTTGACCCTTTTTGCTTGCGACTTAAAGATTTTTGCGCTCTTCTAAGTTTGCTATACTTTGCTTTGAATCCTTTGGGATTGCCAATCTTTTCGCCAGTGCTTAGAGTGAGCAAGCTTGTAACTCCCAGGTCGATACCGACTTGATTATCTGTTCTAGGTAATGCTTCAATTTCAACATCTACCAGCAGAGAAACTGACCACCTACCTGATGGTGCAAGCTTTACGCTTAAGGTTGATGGTGTTGCACCATCAGGTAGTGTCCGGCTCCAGCGAATCGGTAACGCTTGTGTGCTTTTTGCTAGGTAAACTTGTCCATCTTTGAACTTGAATGCTGACTTGGTAAATTCTGCACTACCACCGTTGCGTTTCTTTTTGAAGTTAGGATATTTTGCCCGCCCATCAAAAAAGTTGGTATAAGCCGTTTGTAAATGTCTCAAACATTGCTGCAATGGTACACAGCTAACTTTGTTGAGAAAATCTAGTTCTTCGGTTTTCTTCCATTCGGTTAACATTGAAGAAGTCTCAGCATACCCTACCCGTTTCTGCTCTTTGTACCAAGCTTCAGTTCTTATTGCTAAAGCACGGTTGTAGACCAGACGAGTACAACCCAAAGTACGTCGCAACAAACTTTCTTGTTCCGGCGTTGGGTAGAATCGATAGCTGAAGGCTTTTAGTGTCATGCTGACCTTAAGTACGCTATTTCACATTACTAGCACGTCTTGTGTGAAATAATCTACCTTAACAAAAATTCATGTAAAGCCGTCCTAAAAGGACGGGGTTTCAGACCCATTTTTTTGATGACCCAAATCAAACTGAAAATTCTGACTGCAGCGATAATGCTACTCCCATTTTGCGCCGCACTTCCCTTGCAAGCTCAAAATCTCTCTCTAGTCAAGCGGCTGCTAGAAACCAGAGGATGTCCCGGATGCGACTTATTTGGCGCTTCCTTGAGCCGTGCAGATTTGTTTGGCGCTTCCTTGAGCCGCGCCACTCTCAGCAGGGCCGACTTAGTTGATGCCGACTTGACTGCGGCTGACTTAATGGAAGCTAATTTAAACAACGCCAACATGAGAAACGCCTTTTTGGCTGACGCCGACCTCAGCAAAGCCGACATGAGCAGGGCAGACATCAGGGGAGCAACCTTAGAAAATGCCAACCTCAGCGAGAGTTTTCTTCGAGACGCATCCCTCCAGTTGGCTAATTTAAAATGCAGTAATTTGAGCGCCGCTAAACTAAGTAGAACCGACCTGAGAAATGCCGATTTAAGCGGTGCAAATCTCAGCGGTGCCGACCTCCAAGAAGCCGATTTAAGCGGTGCAAATCTCAGCGGTGCCGACCTTAGATCGGCCGATTTGAGGGATGCGAGATTGAACAAAGCTAATCTCACAGATGCCAATCTCTGCGGCGCCCGGATGCCAGACCAAAAAACATCTCGGCGAGGCTGCGGAGTTAAGAAAGAACAAGTTATAAGCACGAACAATTACTGCAATTACTGCTATGCCTTGAATGACTGGTGGCTGAATGTATTAAGGTTGCAGTAAGCGGTATCATCGGGATAACTGCTGCGCTTTAGATATGTACTGTTAGAAGTGCCAGCAGGCGGTACAGATATCAAACTTAACCTGTTACCGCCAATAGCTTTTATCTACTTTGAAGAACCTAAAAATTGGCTCAGTATTTGCAGATATTCTGCGCCCCCGATCTGTGCCACATTAGTGTGACCTCCCTCAGGAACTATGTAAAGCTGTTTGGGATCAGGTGCTGCATCAAACAGTTTTTTGCTCATTTCTACAGGAACTACATTGTCAGCAGTCCCGTGAATAAACAGCACCGGCATTTGCAGGCGATCGACTTTTGAAAGAGAATCAAACCGCTGTGTCAGCAACAAATCTATCGGAAACATCCAAAACAAGCCTTTTTGGAAATTCACCATCGCCCGCGTCGAAGTAAAAGAGCCTTCTACGATTAACCCTGCCGCCTCCGGGTGGCGCACGGCTAGATCGATCGCGATCGCCCCTCCCAAAGAATGACCGTAGAGATAAATTTGATTCGGGTTAATCCCCCGCTGTTTCACCAAATAATCCCAAGCAAGTTGAGCATCCTCATAAACTTGAGATTCACTCGGAAAATCGCCCTGGCTTTTTCCATAACCGCGATAATCCATCACAAATACCGAAAAACCTAATCGATGAAATCGATAAGCGTGTTCGACATTTGCTCCCACATTTGAAGCATTGCCGTGCAGGTACAAAACTACCCCCCCTAACCCCCCCTTGTTAAGGGGGGGAACCGCAGCGACTGCCGGTCTCTCACTTTGCGGGGACGTTCCGACTCCTCTACCTCTCCCCCTTGGCAAGGGGGGGCTGGGGGGGGTATCCGAGTCTCCGGTGTTAACAGAGGGAACAGCCTCTCCCTTTCTTGCTCCACCCCTTGCTAGGGGGGGGCTGGGGGGATTTTCCGAGGCAGGAATCCACCACCCGTGCACGCTGTCCACCGTGCCTGTTTTAGTTGGAATTGGCAGCGAGACATCTTGATATTTCAACTGAAAATCATCTGGCGTAGTTTCGATCGCCCGCGCGGGAAAAAAGATAAACTTACCTTGTGCTACAAATAGGAATACACAAGCAGCAGAATAAGCAACGGCCAAAACTATCCCAAAAGCTATTAGCGCTTTAGACAAAAGGAATACTAGCAACTTGTTCATAGATAGAGCACGCGGGAAATTAGAGATCGCTCAAAAGCTAATGGCCAATGATTAATTCAGACAATTAGCCAAGATCGATTACTAACTTCCGCCGCCCTATTCCGCCGATTTTCAAAAATTAATGAATTCGGGGTGGTGTAAGTGCCAATTTGTAGACTGTTCGTAAGCGTGAGCCACTTGAAACAACCGAGATTCTTGCAAAACATTACCAATCAGTTGTATACCCACGGGCAGTCCTTTATCATCAAATCCGCAGGGCAAATTCAAAGCTGGCAAACCAGCAAGATTCACGGGAATAGTCATCAAATCTGACAAATACATACTCAGGGGGTCGTTGAATTTTTCGCCTGCCTTAAATGCGGTAGTAGGAGCTGTGGGACAGACTAAAACATCAACTTGAGAAAAAGCTTTTTCAAAGTCTTCTTTAATCAAAGTCCGAACTTTTTGAGCTTTTAGATAATAGGCATCGTAATATCCAGCCGACAATACGTAAGTGCCGATCGCAATCCGGCGTTTAACTTCCGCACCGAACCCTTGAGAGCGGGTTTTGGCATACATATCCAAAAGATTATCGGGATCTGGAGACCGGAAACCGTATTTGACTCCATCATATCGCGCCAAATTTGCCGAAGCTTCCGAGGGAGCAATGATGTAGTAAGTGGGCAAACCGTAGCGGAACCGGGGACAAGAAATGACTTGAATTTCTGCGCCCAATTGTTGAAATTGCTCGATCGCTTTAGTAACCGCTTCTTTAACCCCCGAGTCCAGCCCTACACCAAAAGTTTCTTTAATTACACCAATTCTAATCTGACCCTTCGGTCGCAAACTTGGTCTTAAAGCTTGAGCGTAGTCAGGAATTGGGACATTAAGACTCGTGGAATCTCTCGGATCGTAACCGGCGATCGCCCCCAACAAAATCGCCGTATCCTCAACAGTCCGGCCAAAGGGCCCGATTTGATCGAGAGAAGAAGCATAGGCCACCAAACCGTAGCGAGAAACCAACCCATAAGTCGGTTTCAGCCCCACCAACCCGCAAAAAGCAGCAGGTTGGCGGATCGAGCCCCCAGTATCCGAACCCAAACTCACGACGCATTCTCCAGCGGCCACTGCTGCGGCAGAACCGCCAGAAGACCCTCCGGGCACGCGCTCCAAGTCCCAAGGATTCGCGGTAACTTGATAAGCAGAAGTTTCTGTCGAGCTCCCCATTGCAAACTCGTCCATATTCGCCTTACCCACAATCACCGCACCGGCTGCTTGGAGTTTGGAGACGACGGTGGCATCGTAGGGAGGAACAAAATTCTCCAAAATCCGAGAGGCGCAGGTTGTGGGAACGCCCTCGGTACACATATTATCTTTAACGGCGATCGGGATGCCGGCCAACAGGCCAATTTGCTCTCCGGCTGCGATTTGGGCATCCACTTTATGGGCCTGCGCCAATGCGCTGTCTGCCGTAACGCACAGAAAGCTTTTCAACTTCGGCTCTAGCTGGGTAATTCGGTCTAATGCTTCTTGAGTAATTTCCACAGCAGAGCGTTCTTTATTGACCAGTTGTCGGTGCAACTCGCGGATGGATGCCATGCTCGTACCTTTATCATTTCTACTTTGAGACAATACAGTTAATATAACTGGCAATTGTACCTGCTTACAGCCCGAAGGCAAAGTCCGCTGTTTTTGTGGCGAAAGTTCGATCGCGCGATCGGTCATTTTATCTACAATAGATTAAATTCCCAAAATCCCACCGGACACAAAATAGCGAGCAAGTTTTTTACCTAATCTTTTAAAAAACCATGAATGCAACTGTATCAGGACTTATGCACAAATTGGTTTAACGCGAGATTTATATGAGTAAGGGGTAAGGTGTGCAGTGCGGCCCTACATAATTAAATTCTGCGTCCAAGAATGTGTATGCAAGATCACAATCATTAGGAAATCAGTCAATCGATTTTAGATTGAAGCATTGAAGCATTGAAGCATTGAAGCATTGAAGCATTGAAGCATTGACCCCACGGATAAATTCGGGGGGCAAGTTTCATCGGATACACGTTTTTTATTTCTCGACGGATGAATCCGGGGGCTTGTATCCTGGATGCTTTCGGTCATTCCCACTTCTGTAATCTAAATTCTAAAATATTAGAACCCAGCTTTTCTTCGACGCCACCCATGATTTATGGTAGAAAAAGATGGCATAAAAAATAAACTAATCCCGGTCATAACTGCTTTGTTTTGGCCATTATTCAGATATCAACACAAATATTTGTTTGCAAGACATCACTAATCTTTAAAAAAAATAATTTACTTTAAAAGCCGACATTGAAACATTGAAAGCTGATTTTTTACGAAATTAATAGCTCCTGAAACTTCAGAAACAAATGAGCTGAAAATAGAAATTAGGATAATAAAATATTAGATTATGGCTGCACATTCCCTAATAATTAGGGTCAGATTGTGAAAAGCACTTTTTTAGTCAAAAATGACTGAAAGTTATCAGTCATCCGAGTGAATTAATGGCGGCTGCGCGATCGAAGAAAATAGCGATCGACCTTTTCCGATCCACGCCCATTGTGCCAGAGGTCAAAAAGCCTGTCAGAAATCTGGGGTTCACAAAAAAGCTCGGAACGCTCGCCGCCACGCCGAGGTCTCCTGTTGCGCGCACCTGCAAAAAAACAGCAGTCCTTCCTCAACAGTGTCTAGCTGCGTGCATCTAGGGTAAAAAAAGCTACTTATTTGCCCGAACGATCCCCAGGAAAATAATTTCATCCGGAATTATCCCCAAAACCAAAGATATATGGTAAGAAGTTCCCGATGCCCCGTTGGAGGAATGCCACCTAAAGCTCACTTAGAATCCCACCTGACGGCAGAGGAACTCAAAATTCGCTACCGGCAGGCACAAAACACCACAGAGTCGCGCCGCTGGCACTTGCTGCTGTTAGTTTCCAGAAATTGGACTATCAAACAAGCAGCCCAAGTCGTAGGCCTCAACTACGACTACGCCAAAGAAATTGTCCAGCGCTATAACCGAGAAGGGCCTAACTCTGTGAGAAATCGCAGCGGAGACCGCCAGCCCCCTCCTGCGAAATCCTTGCTGAATCCAGAACAGCAAGAAGAACTGCGACAAGCGCTGCAAGGCCCTGCCCCCGACGGCGGAGACTGGACAGGCCCCAAAGTAGCTCGCTGGATTGCCGAAAAAATCGGTAGCGATCATGTCTGGCCCCAACGCGGTTGGGATTACCTCAAGCGGTTGGGTGCTGACTGGCGACGGCGGCGCAAAAAGTAGATAGTTCCCAATATTTAAAGGGGGTGGATTGCTTTGGTGCGATCGCTCCCTTTATCTTGGTTATTTTGCCACATTGGCGCGATTAAAACCATTTTAGATTTGAGATTTGAGATTTGAGATTTTAGATTTGTTCTTCAATCTAAAATCTCCCATCTAAAATCTCAAACCGTTTGACTGATGTAACAATAGCTGCTTATATTGAATGTGGTGGTGTTGAGGATGTTAAGTATGCGAGATATCAGGTGTTTTTTGTCTATCGCTAACAAGATGGCGGCAGTAGTAGCCGGCATCGGACTGGTTCAGATGTTAACCATCGCAAGTTCATTCTCTCAATCATCTAACCCGCGTTCCCTAGACGAACTCTACAAAATTCGCGATCGGCTCGTCACCGAATTAGAGCAACCCCCCTCTCCCTCCCCAGAACCAACCTTGCTCTCGCGCTTAGTTCCCGTTGCCGCCAATCCTCAAGAACAACTGCTACAGCAGTTGCAAGCGGTGGAAGCTCAAATATTAGTAGAACAGAGGGCTAAGGACGACTTACAGCAAGCAGTCCGTTTAGCCAACCGAGCCGTAGAAACTCAACGGCAGCAAAATAAGTCGATCGAATCTTCGCAGCAAACTCAATTTTTCTGGCATCAGGCGCTCAACAACTTGCAGGAAGTTCCTCAAAATTCATTTTTAGCTTCCCTCACTGCCTCAAAAACTCAAGAATACCGGGAAAATTTAACAGCAGCAACCTTTCAAGTGCAGCAAGCAAAATCTGATTTTTTGGGTGCGCTTGCCCGGGAAAGCGGTTTGTCGGCTCAAGCTTCGATCGGGGTTTGCAACCTTTCTAGAGAATGCGTAAACCTCCGGGGCGATGTGCCTCCTGCCAGTCCGGCCAGCTTAATTAAATTGCCGATTGCTGTCGCCCTGATGCAAAAAGTCGAAAAAGAAAAAATTAGTCTGAACCAGGAAGTATTAGTCAGTCGCGGTAATTTCACCGAAGACGCATCGGCAAAGATTAGGTCCAATCGCAATTACCCGCTACAGCTACTGTTAGAAGAAATGATCTATCGCAGCAGCAATATTGCCACCAATCAACTAATCGATTATTTGGGTTCGGATTACATCAATCAATATTTAGATAATAGCGGCTACGAAGTCACCCGCGTCAACTTCAAGTTGATGGGGGAAAGAATTATGCCCTCCAACCCCGGTTCTGGCCGCAACCGCCTGACTGCTAACGAACTCACCGAAATGATGGTGCAAATTTACAACGGCGAAACACCCGGTGCTAAACTATTAATAGAAACTCTCAACCGCCAGTACGATCACGCTCTGGGATTTGCCGCCTTGGAAGGAACTAAAGCTCAATGGTTGGGCGAAAAAACTGGCCAAAATTCTCGGGTACTCGGCACAACTTTAGCGATGAGCGTTGACGACGAGGCCTATGTGATTACTGTGATTGACAGCCGCAGCGGCGAGCTACAAATGCGCCAGTCTATTTCTAAAATTGCCGATTACATTGTCCGAAACCCCAACTTTTAATCGCTGGAATATACAATTTATAGCGGGGGACAACGCACCGCCCAAACAGTTAAAAAATGCCGCATCAACAACTCAGCGTTTCCGTCAAAGGCAAAGGGTTTCCTATTCTCTGCTTGCACGGCCATCCCGGTTCCGGCGATTGTATGTCGGTCTTCACAGAACACCTATCAAAACGCTTCCAAACGATCGCCCCCGACTTGCGCGGCTACGGCAACAGCCGCACCTCAACTTTCTTTGAAATGACGGATCATCTGGTAGATTTAGAAGCACTATTAGACAGATTAGGAGTCGATCGGTGTTTGGTGATCGGATGGTCTTTGGGAGGGATTTTAGCCCTGGAATTAGCCATGAAATATCCCCAGCGAGTCACCGGTTTGATTCTCCTTGCATCCGCAGCCAAACCGCGAGGAAGTCACCCTCCCATCTCTTGGCAAGATAACCTTTACACCGGTTTAGCCGGAATTATCAATTGGGCGATACCCGGTTGGCAGTGGAATATTGATACTTTTGCTAGGCGATCGCTCTTTCGCTATTTGATACAGCAGCATAACGCCACCCCTTACCGCTACTTAGCACAGGCAGGTACCCCCGCCTACCTCAAGACTTCCAACACGGCCACCAAGGCGTTAAATAGCGCTCTGAGGGCTGGATACGATCGACTGATCCACCTCGGCGACATTCAATGTCCCTGCTTGGTGTTGGCTGGAGAGGCCGATCGGCACATCACCTCAGCATCCAGTTTAGAAACCGCCCGCCACCTGCACGACTGTCAGTGGCAGTGCTATCCCAATACAGCCCACTTGTTCCCTTGGGAAATTCCCGATCGGGTAGTCGCAGACATCGATCGCTGGATTGAAAGTCACCCCGAAGCAGTTGGCAATTGCGAGTGTTGAGTTTTGAGTTTGTCACAAGCAATTTATTACCCAACACTCAAGAGTTTTGAAGTTACAACAACTCACAACTCAAAACCGCACAGCGTTGCGAGGGAAGCGTAGCCCTCTCCAAACTCAAAATTCCCCCTGCTTCTACTGACCGCTCAAAACCGGCCACAGCCCTCCATCACCAAGCTTTCCCAAATCTTCTGCAACCGTTAAAGTAATAGGTTTGCAGCGCTGAATCGAAACACTAACACCTTCTGCCCCTTCATTTTCTATGTCTTCTACATATCCTGCTTTTGCAGCTTCCGCCTCTTTATTGGTTAAGAACGGGCCAAAATAGTAAATGCACCGCGGCGCTGAAGTTTTCACTTCAACCCACCAAGCCAATCCGAAAAAGTTGAGCAAGCTAATCAAGAATTCTTTCATCAGAATTATGGGTTTGAAACCCCGTCCTTCTAGGACGGCTTTACAATTCCCTTGCGGGGTTGGGGAGGTATGGTTGCCTCCCCGCCGGGATATGGTTGTCCCGTTCTCCTTGCGGAGTAAAGTTAGCTTCGCCAAGGTTTAGTGAGCTTGTTAGGCTAGCAGCACTACTTCAGTGACCTTAAAGTTGTTTAACTACTAGCGACAGAGCGGAAAACTAGCTTCGCATTCTCCGGTGTCGTGACTCAAAAAACGTAGTCAATTAAGACTTAGGCCCGTCAGAATGGCTTGTTAGATTTCTCCTTCAAGCCTCATGCCTTTAGGCTGAGGTTCCTGACCTGCTTTTCTAATGTATTTGACGGTGTTTTCAGGGTGCTGCGAACACGCCTAGGCTTCTGTTATTTACACGTGGCTGACTGCTGCCAAGAACTGATCCAAACCTATTTAAATATATCTAAATAGATTTGTGTCGAATTCCTGTTTGAACGTAGGGGCCAGGCCCCTTCTCCTTTCGCCTGAACAAGTAACGACAGTCGATCGGCTATCCTTACTTGTTCACGGTGTGGTGCCACTCCATTGTGAGTGGTATTCACAATAAACTACTCTGTTGTGTTCTTTTTTTCAACCACCTTTACGATCCGTGTACGTGAAACTTTTTGGGCCCGCGCTGACGGTAAATTTCGTATAAAGCCATCCCCGTCGCTACCGACACATTCAGGCTAGGAGTATTGCCCCTTAAAGGAATTGAAACTAATCCGTCACAGGCACGCTGTATCAAAAGGCTCAAACCGTCAGCTTCACCGCCCACAACTAAAACAGTGGGTCCGGAGAACTTGACTGTCTCCAGAGATTGACCGACGCCTGCTGCAGTGCCATAAATCCAGAATCCAGCCTCTTTGAGTTCTTCCAGCGCCCGGTTAAGATTGACAACCCTCGCCACGGGCAGGCTTTCCAATGCCCCTGCTGCCACTTTTCTCACTGCCGAGGTAACCCCAACAGCCCGTCGCTGCGGAATCACCATGCCCTGAGATCCCAATGCTTCTGCGGTGCGAATGATCGCCCCTAGATTGTGCGGGTCGTTGAGTCCTTCGGCTACCACAATTACTGGATCTTCACAAGCCGACTTAGCCTTCGCGATCAGTTCGCTTAAATCCAGGTATTCGTAGGCTGATACTTGAGCCGCTACGCCTTGGTGGTTTGCCTTGCGCGTGATGTAGTCGAGGCGCAAATCGTCAACTTCATCAATGATGCTGCCGTTGGCCTTGGCTTCGGTTAGCAAGCTGTGAAAGCGGGGATCGTAGCGCAGGTGGGGGACAACCCAAATGCGGTTGAGGACTTGGTTTGTTTCTAAAGCCGCTTGCACCGCATGGCGGCCGTAAATCATGTCTGTGTCTGCGTCTGGTTGCACGACTGTATTTGAGGCACTGTCAACAGGGCGAGTGTCTCTGTCTTTGTCTCTGTCTCTGAAATGGTTGCCCCGGAATTCTTGCGGGCTATTGTCTTTGTCTCTGTCTTTGTAATAATTGCCCCTGGATTCCTGCGCTCTGCTGTCTCTGTCTCTGTCTCGGAAATTGTTGCGGGCCGGCTGCGGGCTGCTGTCTCTGTCTCTGTCTCTGTCTCGGAAATTGTTGCGAACCGGCTGCGGGCTGCTGTCTCTGTCTCTGTCTCTGTCTCGGAAATTGTTGCGAACCGGCTGCGGGCTGCTATCTCTGTCTCTGTCTCGGAAATTGTTGCGGGCCGGCTGCGGGCTGCTGTCTCTGTCTTGGTAATAATTGCCCCGGGATTCCTGCGGGCTGCTGTCTCTGTCTTGGAAAGTATTATTTCTGCGAAGGGATGGTTGGCTGTCGGAATCGACTCTCCGTTTGAAAATTGCTCTCACGGGCATTTCTCGCGATTCCGGGGCGAAGGTCGATCGCTTTTGAGGCGCGTCTACTCCGCGAGTGTCGGGACGGGGCTTGCGTTCAAAGCGGGCAGAGGATGGTTGTGAGTCCTGACGGCGGCCTTCGCTTTTGAATGGCTTGCTGTCGGAATTCGATCGCGAGGAGTTTGGTCTGGTAAATTTTCTCATTGGTTTCTTGTGGTCAAAACGTTTTGGCTGAAGGTTAATGGATTGTAGATCGTAGATTTGAGATTCTTGATTGAGGGAGCCATCTTGGGGCGTTGAGATTTTAGATATTCTAGGGAGGGAGCAAGGATTTTGCTGTGCTCAAATTGCTAGTTAATAACTGATAAATCCTGTTTTGCCGATCGAGATTTTTGCGGTTTTATGTTAGCCGTGCAAGGATGGTTAATTAATCCTTCCCCATTCCCAACTCTTAACTGCTAAATCCTTTAAGTCTCAAGATCTAAAAGTCCCAGAAGTTCGGTCAATCTTTCGGGATCGGTGAGATACAAATATCCGACCAAGGTTTCTAAGCTGCTGGCTTGTTGGTATATCTCTGGATCTGCTCGCTTAGAACGGCCCGCAGCAGCATTGCGGCCGCGCTTGACAATTGCTAATTCTGTACTGTTCAAGTAAGGAGAGAGCGATCGCAAGTGACGCGCTTGAGTTTCTGCTCGTACTTGCCCCACCACCAATTCGTGATAAGCTTGCAATTTTTTGGGGGGGACTAAGTACGAACTGCGAACGTAGAGTTCGTACACTGCATCTCCCAAATATGCCCAGGCTGCGGGCGAAATCCTTTCTATTTCTGCTGGTGTAGCCCTCGCAGGATGCACTCGATTTAAACTGATATCCGTCAGACTCAGTTTGAGCCCGTCATCTGCGATCGGCGACATACTTTTTTAAATAAAACTTCCGCACAGCTTGGTTTTTTTAGTCACTTACTTATTGCGTCTTTCGTTACTTCAGCAATTATAGCTTTCACAGGAGTGTTTGCTCTCAGATCGCGAAGCGAGATATACAGGCAAAGCTTGGCGCGACCATCGCACTCTTAAAATAAGGCTTTTTACCCAATCGGAATGCTCTAATTTTTATACCATTTTTCCGCGTGTTTGCCACACATATTTTACTGCCCATCCAGCGAAACTCTAAGCATCGGGGAAATAGCGGCTGGCGCGTGTCACAGCTTCTGGGTAAATCGGTATTGTTTTACCAGCACAAGAATAAAAATTTGCTATCCAGCGTTGAGAACCGGATAGCTAATTTAATCCACTTTGGCGTCAAGCATCCTTGACGTTTTTTACCGCCTCATCAACCGAAGGCTGCAAAGACAAAAATTTCTCTAAGCGAACCAGTTTAACAGTCTGAGTTACGCGGGGATTTGAGACAATTTGCAATGTCCCTTCCAAGGTTTGGGCTTTTTTGACAAGTTGCACAAGTGCGCCCAAGCCGGAACTATCCACAAAGTCTATCTGAGACAAGTCCAAAATTACGTGTTTTGGGCCCTCGTCAATACATTTGCTTATTACCTTCCGAAAAGTGGCCTCAGAAAAAGCGTCCAGCAGGCCCGTCAGGCGAAATAACTGACAGTTATTCCTGACTTCGCGAGTGCCTCTGAGGCTAACGGTCAGGGTCAATGACTCAGGAATGACACCCTCCTAGCTAGATATGGCTTAAAGTCGAGGCTTCATTATAGGAGTTTTTTGGTCTTTTGTCTACAGTTTTTTAGTCATTAGTCATTAGTCATTAGTCATTAGTCAGAAGCGATCGACACAAACAGCCTCTGATGACTACTGACTAATGACTGCTGACTAAAAACTACTTTCTGCTGCCTACTTTCTGATTGTCTCGCATTGACTGCACGAATTGATCGAATAAATAGTCGGCGTCGTGCGGGCCCGGACTGGCTTCTGGGTGGTACTGCACTGAGAACAGTGGCAGAGTTTTATGCTTCAATCCGGCTACGGTGCGATCGTTCAAATTGAGATGAGTAATTTCTACTTCGGGGGCTAGGGAATCGGGGTTGATGGCAAAACCGTGATTTTGGCTAGTAATTTCTACTTGCTGAGTTAAACCCGCTGGATGATTCAATCCCCGGTGGCCGAACTTAAGTTTAAAAGTTTCTGCACCCAAGGAAAGTCCCAAAATCTGGTGTCCCATGCAGATGCCGAATACGGGTTTGTCCGACTTTAACAAAGCTTTCGCAGTCGCGATCCCTTCCGTTACCGCCGCCGGATCTCCGGGGCCGTTGGACAGAAAAATGCCGTCCGGGTTGTATTTGAGGATTTCCTCCGGCGACGTGTCAGCGGGGACAACGATGACCCGACACCCGTAACTCGCCAGACGCCGCAGGATGTTGCGCTTGATCCCAAAGTCTAGCGCTACCACCGTCCACATTTCGCCGCTAGCAGGTTTGACTGTAGGACTGAACTCCCAAACCGAGTCCGTGCCTTCAGACCACTCGTAAACCTCGCGAGTGGTGACTTCCTGGACTAGATTCAGCCCGTCCATGCTGGGGGCGTCCTGTACTAGCTCCAAAAGCTCTGCCTGGTCGAGAATCGTGGTCGAAATGCCACCGTTGATCGCTCCCACCGTGCGAATTTTGCGAGTGAGGGCGCGGGTGTCGATCCCGTAAATGCCGGGGATATCGTACTGTTTCAGGTAGTCTTGCAGAGATTGCGAGCAGCGCCAGTTGCTGGGGCGGCTGCATACGTTCCGGGCGATCGCACCTCGAATTTGCGGGCGCGAGGATTCTTCGTCTTCGAGATTTACCCCGGTATTGCCCAATTCTGGATAAGTAAAAGTTACAATTTGACCGCAATAGCTGGGATCGGTCAATACTTCTTGGTAGCCCGTCATTCCCGTATTAAATACTACCTCGCCAACGACGGTGGCGTCAGCGCCAAACGACCAGCCGCGGTAAGCAGTACCGTCAGCCAAGACTAGGAGAGCGGGTTGTGCAGTTGAAAGTGACATGGCATCCTTAATTACTTTCGTTTGGTTTCATTCTTACCACTGCCAGCGATTTGATGCTAGTCGGCAATATACAGATATTATTTTAGTTTGTGCAAGGGTTCGGCAAAGCAAGGCACCTAGGCCCGAGACCGAAGCAACAGGTAATCAAAAAGCTGCAACAAGTGCCAATTCTCCCACTCCCCACCCTCGGCATCTCCTAGTCTCTCCATCTCCCTCTGGGCCAGCAATTTATCTGCCAGCAGCTTATGAGGGCCGAAAGTCTAAATCTATACCAAAAGGCAGTTGTCGCTGTTACGATCGAGCTACAGCGTTTAACGAAACTATGGCTAGTAAATCTCCCTTGCCTTTACTCTCAAACTTATACAAGCATCTACTGAACTCTAAAAAACTGTGCAAACCGTTACTGGTTGTAACAACAGCTATTTCTCTGAGCAGTTCAATTTTAATAGGGACTGTTGCCAACTCCTCGCGAGCAGTGGCTCAAGAAACTGAGGGATGCTTCATGCGGAGCTCGTCAGGCCGAACCCTCAACCTCAGCCAATCAGTCTGCGGTTTTCTCCCCGAAACATTGAATCCCGCTACTTCCCCCGCAGCGAAGTCTGGAGTATTTCAGGCAAAAATCAAACGCCGAGAGGCTAATATCCCTGTCATAGAAGTCACATTTAACGGCAAACAAAAGTTCGAGATGATGGTAGATTCGGGAGCCAGCGGCACAGTAATTACACCAGCAATGGCTAAAGCCTTGGGGGTTGTTCTCCAGGGAACAGTACAAGCACAAACTCCCAACGGAGTGGCTACTTTTCCCCTCGGTCGCCTGACTTCTATTGAAGCAGGTGGTCTGGCGATTAACAATGTAGTTGTGGCCATCTCGCCATCGCTAGATATCGGACTGCTAGGACAGGACTTTTTTGGCAATAAAGACATAACGATTAAGCAAGATGTCATTGAATTTCGATCGCGCTCTTAAAAAGAAGTTAGTGGTTAGTGGTTAGTTATTAAGCTGTCGCGCATTTAAATTGCATAGTCGAGGCGGGCGGGACGCCCACCCCACAACAGTTTGATTGTTTTTTAACAGACAATTTAAATGCCGAACAGCTTAGTTGCTACAAATAACAACTAATAGCAAATCCGCGTTAAATATCCCGTTTATTTCTTAGTCTCGCGTTGCGCGGACTTTGTTTGTGTAGTAGCGGTTTCAACCGCCGAATCATAATGGGGATGGCCAACCAGGATTTGATATAAAAACTGTCAACTAACAACTGTCAACTGTCAACTCTCAACCAGGACTTACGCATAAACACCATATATAGCGTTTATGAGGCTCCTGAACTACAAGCCGCTAAAGGGTGATTGCCCCGCCTGCTAGAATCCAAAACAATCTGGGCCCTAACTGACTAAAAAGACGATATGCTGTCTTGAAAGCCACTTAAACTAAAGTCATAGCGACCGAAGGATTGCGAAGTTCTTCGGTTAAATAATTACCGAGTAAGTTGTACTTAATTTGATAAACAGTCTGGTGAGTTTTCCGCGCTAAATGCTTCAACCTTACCAAGACTAAAATAGCACAGCTAATATGATTTCTTTGAATGCGAGCTTTTCGACATTGACACTTGTCAATTCCCGTTAACTGTTTAATTTCTCGATGAAACTCCTCAACCTTCCATCTCAGGCCACACTCTTTTTGTACAACCTCAGTAGAATCTTGAGCTTTATCGTTTGTGGCAATAAAGTCCGTGCGGTCGGTAGAGACCTCTACCCGGAATAATTTCACTTTTTTATTTTGAGGGAGTTTTTTAATTTTGATTAATTTCCCGCTTTTTAATTCTTCTTTACTCCAACTTAGATTTTCTATCCTTTGATAAGGGTTGAGTCCATCAGTATCATCTACCAGCCGATTTTTTTTAAGCGGACAATAGTAGATTTTTCCTAGTTCGTCTATGAATTTCCTTAAATCTGAGGTGGCATAAGCTGTTCAGCATCTAAAACGCATATTGTATAGTATACTATAATGATATTTTAAAAAAGTCAATGCCTACTAAAAACTTCCTCAGTTCCGAGACAAAACAAATTTTGCAACAAGTATTAAAAGAGCATGAGCATCCCGATATTCGGCAAAGAGCCTTAATTTTTTTGTTATTAAATAACGGAAATACACAATCTCAAACTGCTGCATTAATTGGAGGTTCTCTGAGAAAAATAGCTTATGGGAGCATACATGGTGATCCTGATAATTTAGACAGTTTCAAAGATGATAGAATGAAGGGTAACTACCGAAAAGCTACAGAAGAATATATTAATTTACTTCTAGAGACCATTGAAGTAGAACCTGAGAAATATGGCTATGAATTCGGGAGATGGACAACAGCTAGACTTGCCATATATCTAGGAGAGAAGACAGGAATCGAGTTAAGTAGGACCCAAGTAAGGAGGATTTTAAAATCAAAAAAGTATGTTTACATCTGGGCTAAATATAGCTTAGAGTCTAAGCAAGATACCGTAGAGAGGGGTGTATTTAAAGATAAATTAGCTGAGTATCTAAGAATAGCAAAAGAATCTCCAGCTCTTCTACAGGTATGGTTTTGGGATGAGAGCGGATTTAGTTTGAGAGTAATTAGAAGGAAGAATTGGTGTAAAAAAGGGACTCGAAGCAAGAAAAGAGGAGAGCGACGAAAGGGGAGCATCCCGATTTTGCAAATAGACTGCCTGCAGCTAAAATAAAGAGAATAGATCAGGGGAAAAAAATGAGCATAACTCCCGAAGAACAATTACGGTTATCAGCCTGTATTGACGAGATAGCGCAAATCCTCTACAGGAATACAGATTCAGCAGAAATAGCGACCTTAGAAGGTCTTGAG
>JACJNV010000053.1 GCA_014695175.1 Microcoleus sp. FACHB-DQ6
TGCCTATTTTTTTTTGATTTGAACCTAGGGTATTTAGCCCTAGACTCAAAAAAGTTTTTGTAAGCAGTTACCAGGTTGAGTGTAGTGGATTGCAAAACCTGAGAGTAACACTCCGACAACCATGGTATTTCTTCTTGTTTTTTGAGATTTGGTAGGAGTTTGTTCAATGCAACTTGAGTCAAGCTTTTACCCGTGATTTTGTAGGTTTCAATACACATATTGAGTGCGTAATTCCACCACCAGCGAGAACAGCCAAAGTGCTGAGCTAATATCGTCTGTTGTTCAATTGTTGGATACAGTCTAACTTTGACGGCTTGATGTTGCATTGCTTCCACCTCCTTTGAGGATTATATACATTCCTGATAAAAAGTCAACCGAGTTGGCAAATTTTACGCCTGTTTGACCGGATAAAATTTGCTTGGGGTGTCCATGTATCCCAACGCTGACCCAAAGGGTACAGCGTGGGACTTATCGCTCCCCCAAACCCCCTCAAAAGTTAAGCACCCCGTGAGAGAGGGCGGGTTTTGTACAAAGCTTATCTGTTATGAGAGCCAATTTTTTACGCCGCGATCGCCCCTACATGGGGCCTTAAGAGGGGAGGGCGAGTTTTGTACAAAACAGAGCTGTTAGTTGCTAATTTTTTACGCCGGGCCCGCGCCTATATTGGGCTTTTATCTGCCAGGGCGGGTTTCGTACAAAGCAGAGCTGTTAGTTGCTAATTTATTTGCTAATTTTTAACTTTTTCTCGCGCCTGGGACTATTGTCCCAAGCGCTGTCTAACCACTACTGATATTCAGCATTTGGTTAGACAAATACAATTACTATATTATGACGTTGTGGTTTTACAATCAAGCATTTTTATTAAAAAACATATAATAGTTTCTAATAATTTATAAAACTTAAATAGACTTTAGTTATTTCAACATATTAATATCTAAACCGAGGAGGTCTTCTGGTAGATCAATATCTGTAAGAGTGGGAAGATAAGCAATATTGAGGTCTAGCTTTTGGGCGATCGCCCGCGTACAAGCAAATACTTCACTGGTTCCCCAGTTAATGCCTCCGAACAATTCCGGTATCGATCGCCGCAACCCTATCAGATAATAACCTCCGTCTTGGGCGGGGCCCAAAACTAAATCATGCTGGCTCAGTTCATCAAAAGCTTGCGCCATGATTTCTGCCTTCAAATCAGGACAATCTGTACCGATTATTGCAGTTTTTTCCGCCCCTGAATTAAAAGATTTTTCAAACGCTGCTGTCATTCTTGCGCCCAAATCGCCGTCTATTTGGTTTTCACAAATAATATCACTTCCCAACCAGTCTTGCATCAGTTGTGGGCTGCCGCCGGAGCGGTGAATTTCTACCGATAATTGGCGGGATTTTTCGAGAGAGAGAGCGCAGGCGATCGTCCGTTGGGCCATCAAGCGGTGAAGGTTGGCAGCGCCTGTTTTTCCCAGCACCGGAATTAGTCGAGTTTTGGTTGTTCCCGGTTCTGGATAGCGGGTGAAAACAATCAGTTTTTCGGGTATCATTTATCGTTGATGAGTTTTAAAGGCAGCAACCGCAGAGGCGCATAGGAAGATAAGAGAAAGAGTTGACAACTGATTCACAGATTGGCGATCGATGTTGGTGGGTTAGGCAATGACTTAATGGGATCACCGCGCCCAACCCACCACACAATAAATTTACTTAAAAATAGCCAGCGGTTAGCTCATTTCTAACATTCGCTGGATCGGCTGCAAGGCTGCTAGTTGAATATCTAGGGGCATGGTAATTTCGGGGGTTTGATTTTTTAGGGAGAGATACAATTTTTCCAAGGTATTTAATCTCATGTGCGGGCATTCGTTGCAAGCGCAGTTATTATTGGTTGAAGGAGCGGGGATGAAGCGTTTGTGCGGAGCTTGCTTTTGCATTTGGTGAATGATTCCCGCTTCAGTCGCGACAATAAAAGCTTGGCTGGAACTAGCTTGAGAATATTTGAGCAAAGCGGTGGTGGAGCCGATGTAATTGGCGTGCCGCAGCACGGGAGGTTCGCATTCTGGGTGGGCAATTATTTCGGCTTCGGGATTTTCGATTTTAAGTTGAACTATCTTTTTTTCTGAGAAGTTTTCGTGGACGATGCAGGCTCCTTGCCAAATCTCCATGTTTCTACCGGTTTGTTCCATGACGTAGCGGCCGAGATTGCGATCTGGTCCAAAAATTATCGGCTGATTTTTCGGAATTTGGTTGACAATTTTAACCGCGTTAGAACTGGTGCAAATTATATCGCTCATTGCCTTAATTGCGGCGGTACAATTAATGTAGGAAATTACCAAATGTCCTGGTCGCTCGGCTTTGAAAGCTGCAAAGGCTTCGGGAGGGCAACTGTCGGCGAGGGAACACCCAGCATTTAAGTCTGGCAACAATACTAATTTGTCGGGATTGAGAATTTTTGCGGTTTCAGCCATGAAATGAACTCCGGCAAAAACTATGACATCGGCGCTGGTGTTGGCGGCTTTGCGGGCAAGTTCTAGGGAGTCGCCAATGAAGTCTGCGATGTCTTGAATCTCGGAGTCTTGGTAATAGTGGGCGAGAATGACGGCGTTCAACTCTTGTTTGAGGGCGTTAATGGCTGCAAACAAGTCGTTGGGCAGTCGGGTTTGAGTAAAGTTCGGAGCAGGTGCGGTGGTAAACACAGTTAGAATATTCCGGGGAAGGTGGCGAAGACAGCTAAAGTGTATTTTGAATTATAGTTGAATTCACCAAAAAGTGCTGGCTGTTCAGTGGAGCCCATCTAAAATCTCAAATCTAAAATCCAAAATATGCTGCGGGAGAGTGCAAAAATTGGTCGCTGTTTCTTATGCTGAGTAAGAAAGGGCTAGGGATCGATCGCACATAACAAATGAAATGAACAAAGCTAAATCTATCAAAATTGCGGTGGTGGGGGATGTTCACGATCGCTGGGAACCTGAAGACGGCGAGGCCCTGAAGCATCTGGGCGTTGATTTGGTGCTGTTTGTCGGGGATTTTGGCAATGAGTCGGTGGAGGTGGTGCGGGCGATCGCCCAATTGGACATTCCGAAAGCAGCGGTTTTTGGGAACCACGACGCTTGGTACACGGCGACAGAGTGGGGCCGCAGTCAGTGTCCTTACGATCGCACTCAAGAAAGTTGGGTGAAACAGCAGTTAGATTTAATGGGAGAAGCTCACGTCGGTTACGGGAAAAGGGATTTTCCAGAATTGGGCGTAACGGTGGTGGGAAGCCGCCCGTTTACTTGGGGGGGATCGGAGTGGAAGTACGGGGATTTTTACTCGGAGTGGTTTGGGGTAGAAAGTTTTGAGGAGTCGGCGCGGCGCATTGCAGGGGCTGCTGCTCAGGCGGACTGCGAAAATGTGATTTTTTTGGGTCACACGGGCCCTACGGGGTTAGGAGAGGCTCCTGAAGACCCCTGCGGGCGAGATTGGAAGCCGTTGGGAGGGGATTGGGGCGACCCGGATTTTGCGGAGGCGATCGATCGAACTCGTACCACAGGAAAGCACATACCGCTGGTAACTTTTGGTCATATGCACCACAAACTGCGGCACACGAAGCACGAGTTGCGGAAGTCGCTGGAGGTGAGTGCGGAGGGTACAGTTTATTTGAATGCCGCCAGCGTACCGCGAATTGTGGAGAAAGAGTGCTCGAAACTGCGGAATTTCTCGATCGTCCTGCTGGAAAATGGAGCAGTGTCGGAAGTGTCTCTGGTATGGGTAGGCGAAGATTTCGCGGTAGAAAGAGAACAAATTCTTTATCGGCGCACTGAATCTGCGGCTATTTGTAGTTAGAGACATTTGCTGGTATGATAAAATTTATGCGCCGGGAGAGGTGGCAGAGTGGTCGAATGCGCCTGACTTGAAATCAGGTGAACCGCAAGGTTCCGTGGGTTCAAATCCCACCCTCTCCGTTTAACAATTTTTTTGTTCGTTAAGGGTTTCAGATTCGCTATCCCCTCTAGAGTTCCGTTTTCCGCTTATCTTTGGCTCACTCTTGGTATTGCGCCACAAAAAAACACCCCCGTAGGGGTGCTGTTGCTTACCAGGTAATTTTTCTAGCCAACTGACTTAACTAAACCCTTCCTCATCCGCCGGGTCGCCGTAGGGATCTTCGCTCGCCGGGATCACATTGCCGAACATTCCAGCATCCGCTACGTAGTCTGCGGGGTCGCCGTAGGGGTCTTCGCTGGCCGGAGTCACGTTGCCGAACTGTGCGTAGTCGGTACCGGCGTAGTCTGCGGGGTCGCCGTAGGGGTCTTCGCTGGCTGGAGTCAGGTTGCCGTACTCTCCGTACTCAGCCGGGTCGCCGTAGGGGTCTTCGCTGGCTGGAGTCAGGTTGCCGTACTCTCCGTACTCAGCCGGGTCGCCGTAGGGGTCTTCGCTGGCCGGAGTCACGTTGCCGAACTGTCCGGGATTTGAGGCATCTTCGTAATAGCCGTCAGGATCGACTTGCTCGCCGTCTGGTCCGAGGATCGCATTTTTTATATTCCGCAAAAATCCGTCTACCATGATAAAGTTCCTCTTTTTTATGTGCTGAAAAACGACTGTTTTAGATTGGGAATCCCAGGTTTAATTGAACGTCACGGAACCTGCAATCTAAAATCTCAAATGGTTACACTACTGTGCGGGAACAGGACTTGTAGCTTCCGGCAAGGTAGTAAGGTCTCGACCGGTATTTTGGTTGTTGTACCCCTGGAATTCGCGGTAACGCACTGCCTCGGACTCCGGAACTTTAATTCCTTCAGGCGGGGGCGTTACCCAGACCGCGCGATTCTGGGCATCACGGTAGTAAACGCGACCGTTTTTGGAAAGGTAATGTTTTCCCTGCGGCCCCTTTTCTTGTTTATTTTTGTGCTGATTGTAGATGTAGTAAAGGGCGGCTGCTCCTGCCAAAGTAATCCCTACTTTTTGAGCATTGCTCAGTCCTTTTTTCGCTTGTGGGGAAGGAGTGGAGCCGCGATTAGTTTGCACTCCTCCAGCGCGAGTGTTGTCAACAGGAGGCGGGGGAGCGTCAGTTCGTCCGTCAGAACCGCAAGCACTCACAAAGGGAAAGGTCAGCAGCGTTGTCAGCAGCAGAGCCATGAAGCGCGATTTTTTGGGTTCGGGTTTGATTGTGTTCATTGCCGCTCCGAATTGTCGGGATTACAGGTAGGGTGTGTTCTGGCGAGGTTGAGGAACCTGAGCTGCTGCCAACAGTTTTTAGAGTATATTAATTTCTCAAAGCAATTTTGACAAAAGTAGTTGCTGAGAACTTAACAGCGCAGGTACGGTATTGCCTTTGTATTCAATCATCCTCAAGTCTCTCGAAAATTAGCTCATTCCAGGGATATAAATAAAGTTTCTTTTATTTCAGTCTGGAGGTATATGCAAATGCGCGCCTTCGCGTAAGAATAAATTCCGTTTGTGGACTGCTCGCAGCAAAGTGAAGCAGACGGAGGGGACGAGTCCGAAACTCAAAGCAGCACTGGCGAGGGAAAGGAGGCGGGATGTATAAGTCCGGCGGTGTTTAATTGCGCCAGACTGCTTGTGGGAAATGCCGACAATTTCGTTGTGGAAATTCTGGAGAGCTCGATCGCACTCTTGTAGAAATTTATTAACCGCGACAGAAAGCCGCCGAATCTTTTCGGATATTTATGAAATTAAAGAATTTATTTACTGCTGGATTGTCCCTCGCAGTTGTATTTACTGCGGCTAAATATCTAACTTTTTCCAATCAAAAAAACCAAGTCAAGGAATTGCTGCAAACCAAACAGTGTCCAGAATGCAATTTCAGCAATGCCAACCTAAAAGGATTAGACTTGCAAGGAGTCAACTTGCAGGGAGCCAACCTAGAAGGTGCTAACTTATCAGGAGCCAAGTTGACCAATGCCAACCTCAAAAATGCCAACTTAAATAGAGCCAACCTCACGGGAGCTGATTTGGGCTGTGCCGGCATCACTTTCAACCTTGAGGCTAATGAAAAAGAAGCAAATATGGATTTTAATGTCACCGCTGTTCCACAGCAGAATAACCCAGAAAATGCAGTAGTTGGTTTCAATATGAAAGCAACGGATCGAGGAGCGACAATGCGTTTCAACCTCATGGGATGCGCTGACTTCTCAAATGCTAGCTTGCAAGAAGCTAAAATGCCAGATGGCACAATTCATCCTTAGTAAGGCCAGCAAATACTGTTTATATCTATTAAATCGAAAGAAAACCGCCGCCTGACAAACAGGCAGCGGTTTTTTAAGACATGAACTGCACGCCTAAAATTAGTGAGCAGAACCGTTACCGTGATACTTGTCAGTATCGTAGAATCCGTTTTTTGTACCGAAGAACAGACAGCAAACCGTGAAAACTGCTGTCAAGACTGCTAAAACTAACTTAACGTCCATAATTTACCTGCTGTTGTTGAGTGAGTGCAAATACTCAGATTGTAGAATCTTTTTGGCTGGCGCGGCCATCTACCAGCGTAGCGCCAGATTTGCTGGGCTGTACTCTGGTGCGGCAGTTTCCTGACGGCGAGACGATTCGGGGAATTATTGTCGAAACCGAAGCTTATGGTCCGGGAGATCCCGCTTGTCACGCTTACCGACAGCGCACTTCTCGCAATGAGGTGATGTTCGGGCCTGCGGGTATGAGCTACGTTTACTTAATCTACGGGATGTATCACTGTTTTAACGTGGTGACGGATGCAGAGGGAGTTGCTAGTGCTGTGCTGATTCGAGCTTTGCAGGTAGATGCGGTTCCCCAACAATTCGCTGGAATTCCCGAGAAGAAGCGATCGCGCCTCGCCGCCGGGCCTGGGAAACTGTGTAAGGTGCTGGATATCGATCGAACTTTAAGCGGTTTTCCCTTGGGTTCGGGCCAACCGCTGCGGTTGGAACACCGGAGCGAGCACTTTCAGCAAGCTGTGGAGGAGGGTACAATAAATTTTGTGCAAACTACGCGGATCGGGATTTCTCAAGGAATTGATTTGCCTTGGCGGTGGTATGTAGGGAACTCTACCGCTGTGTCACAACTCTAGTAATGTCAAAGGTATCAGTGTAAATTTTGTCGCTTATCTCAGTGAAATTATGGCTTACTCTTCTGAAAATCCGATCGTGCAACTCAAAAAATGCCTAAGCCTGGTTCAGGATGTTAGCACTCACACCGAAGCCAACCGGGCCTTCGAGCAATTGTGCGGGATTATCGATGCTGAAAACCCAATGGCGGCGCAACTTTTGGAGATGTTGTGGGAAGAAGCAATTATGGCGAGGCGATCGGCTTTATTTTGGCAGCAAATGAGCGATGTTGAGAAAGATATGGCTAATAGAATGATGGACAATATGACGCAGATGCGGCAGAATTATTTGCGGCTGATGCAGGAAATGTAAGATTTTGGGAATGGGGAATTGGGCATCGGGCAGGGGGAAATTGAGACTCAACTCTGACGGAGTGACAATCCCGTTCAGCTTGAGCATCTTTTCCCCTGTTTTTTCTAGCTGAGCGAGGAATTAAGGGGTAAAAATAGGTTGTCTTCAATGTGCGATCGCAATTCATCAGGTACTTGAGTGTCACGATTCAAACACTCTATTAGTAACTTATTTATATCACAATAGTGATGTGCTGTTTCTACATTGCAATCATATAAATATAGGTGATCTACTATTTGACGATGCTCGATTATCCAAAATTTTAATTGATACAGCCATTCACAACCTTGATCCCCCCACCATTCTCTAAGCTTTTCTAATTCTTCATTCGTCACAGGCAGTTGATTTTTAAGTTGTTGAAGCGAGCTAATCAAATTCCAGTTTTCAAGAGAATGAAGGGGAATATTAAAGTAAAGTGCCTTGTCTAATTCCCAATTTAAATTATAAAACTCTTCTGCGTCAAATTCTTTAATATTACACAAGGAACACCAATTCGCTAATTGGCTTGCAATGTCAAATGCTAAAACTAGGCGATAATCAAATTCAATATCGCTTACAAGCCTAGACTGGTTGTCGATTTTTAGAATTGAGCTAAGTTGACAATCGATAGTGCAAGTTAACTCAACAATCTTAGTAGTTGAAAAATCATATAGCCTTTCTCAGAAAGATGAGGTACGACTGGGCATAGGGCATAGGGCATAGGGCATAGGGCATAGGGCATACCTCACTTTTTTGAGAACCGCTATATATACAAGAAGAATTAAAAGCAACAAATTCACTTTCCATAGAGTAAACGGGAGAAATAATTATACTAGCCATAAAATAAAAAGCTCGAATAGCTATTATTTTATAATCTTTTTTCACGTCAGTTAATTTTTGATTAACCTTAGTTAGTGATGCGTCTAAAAAACCAGAATAACTATCATCTATATTAGATACCCATGATTCAGATTCATCACTCCACCACTGTTCACATTCATCTATTAAATCTTGAACTCCTTGTTTGAACAATCGTAGAAAGAGATCGGTATCGTTCCCCATTTCAACCGCAAGAAAAAATATCTCGCGCCAGCGAGTTTCTGTAAGGTGAACAAGCAATGTTCTCCAACATTGTTGAGAACTTACGCAGTCTTCAGCAATTAGATACTCTTGAAAAGTTTGATGAGAAAAAGCATATTGTTTCCATCCCTTTTTTACAATAAGACCCGATAAAACTTCAGTATTGGATAAAGTTTGAGGACAATTCGCAATAATTGGCGAAATTTCCGATTCTTCAAAAGAAGACTTGCCCGCCTCAAAGGTTATAGCTGCTATACGTCTTAAGGCTTTTTTCAATTCAATTACATTTATGTATAAACGCTCATTAAATTGATTCCATTTTTCTAGTAATAGATCTATTGCTTCTCTGTAAAGTTCAACTCTTTTAGACGGCAAATCTCCTCTTTCTTGGAAAATAAGACAAATTAGATGCAGTAACAGAGGGGTATCGGCTAGTTCTAGGATGCGCTGATTTTCTGGCCTATCCAGCTTTTTAATTAAGTCATTTGCTTTGACCGATCGTTTTGGTTGTGCAATCACTGCAACTTCATCAAACCCTTGTTTGATAAAATCGTCTCTCTGAGTTTTTTCAAAATCAGCTACTAAGCAAAAACCAAAATGAGCAAATTTTTTAGATTGATATGCTTGAAACTCCTTTCGACAACTGACTATAAATCGATTGTTGCTATAAAGATCAACTAAGTTATTAATTTGTGAATTAACAACACTAATTTTTTCTTCTGTAACTTCATCTAAACCATCAAGCAAAAACAACAGTCTGCCGTGATTCAGTAAACTTTCAAGTTCTTGTTCTGAAACATTACTACAGCAGTATTTGTTTTGAATGTATCCTAATATATCAATTTCATCGGGAGGCTTGGCATTTTCAGCCAAAGTTTCCAGACTTATAAAAATAGGGACTAACTTGGGTTGAAACTCAATTTCATCACAATTAAGTGCAATGTACTGTAGTAATGTAGTTTTACCTGCACCAGGTTTACCTAATACCATCAGCTTTGAATGTCTCAGCAGTACCTCATCCCATAATTGCCGTTCCTGACTAAATTCTCCGGCTCCAAAGCCTTGAGCTTCATTTAGTTTAGTCTGAACATACATCCTGCTAAGATTTCCCAGCATAGGAGTATAGGACAGGTTAAATGTGCATAAGTTTGCACACTGGTCTTGGATCGTTTTGTTGAAATGCGATCGCACCTTCTGCACCAGGGCCTCTATATCCTCTGAAGGAGAGGATGCGATCGCCTTCTCACCATCAACTGAATCAAATACTTGTATTTTGTATCCAGTTTGTTCCAACCATTCAGAAATATCCCGCCAATTTTTTAGGGTATTGAGTGGTTGTTTGGTCAGTTGTTCAACATACCGATATATTGTGCTACACAGATCAGCTTCCACTCCTCTAGCACTTTTATGTAGCTTTTTAGCCATTTCAGCAGGACTATAACCACAAAGTATAGCCTTTCTCGGAAAGATGAGGTATAATGTTACTGACCCTCACTCAGGAGGATAAAGCAGAGAATATCAGATCAAACGAACTATAATTACATAGTTCAGTAAAGCCACGC
>JACJNV010000054.1 GCA_014695175.1 Microcoleus sp. FACHB-DQ6
TCCGAACCTAGAGTTTTGAAATGCAGACCGAAGCCGTATCCTCGAATGCAGGAACCTCGCTCTATCTTAAAAAGTAAACAGGCTAGGTGATTGAGACTTTTTCAGTGCCATTGGGTTAAAGTCCTCACTCCCAACTAATTTTATTGCCGTCGATGGAGGGGAAATAATATTAGCTTTTTCATACCAAGTCCAGTTAACCAGCGATCGTAAATTGTTTGCCCTCATCCCAGCCATACCTCTCCAGATGGTGAAAAAGGGGCGTTAAACAATTTGAGGATGATTATTGTGGGCATTGGTGTCAACTTAACGTTAAACCCTCATTTCGGCAGGGGTTGAAACAAGAGCCTCAAAGCGAAAGTCCTCGCTATGAGGACTCATGAGTTCTTCAGTCCTCTTTGAGAGGACTTTAGCTATGAGACAGGGAATTCATTCCCTGGCGGACTGGGGGACTTCCCGGTAAGCGCAGGGCGGTTTCATTCTCACGAAAATCAGGCTTTTGACTCTTGTAGTGCCAAGAATGCCTACCCGCCCACAGACGATTTCACGGGCTTTTCAGACATGGGGGCAACCACGGTGGGATTGCCCCTAGGTCGAATGAAACCGCCCTGCAGGTGAGCGGGAGGACTGGCGGACTAAAAGCTTAAGTTGACACTAATACAGCAGATTCCATGTATATATGATACACTGTATTGAGTAGATAAGCGAAAAAAATGAAACCTTATTCGATCGAGTTGCGTGAGAAAATAGTTAAAATTTATGAACAAGGTGATACCTCAATTAGAAAAGTAGCCGCCAGATTTGATGTGAGTAAAGGGTTTGTTCAAAAAATATTAAAACAAAAACAAATGACGGGTCATGTTCAACCCCAACAACAGGGGGGAAGTCTTAAAAGTGTGTTAAACTCGCGCACAAATGAATTGATCCAGATGGTAGAAAAATATCCGGAGAGCATCGTTGTCAGAATATTGTGAATATTGGCGTTTGAACTACAACGAAGCTGTCAGCCCTAGCATGATGTGTCGTGAACTACAAAAACAAAATTTGACGCGAAAAAAAAGACCATACGCAGTAGTCAGTCTGCCACTAAAAGAGTGCAAATTCTCAGGTGTGAATATTGGGAAAAAGTGAAAAAGATTGACCCTGACAACCTAGTATTTTTAGATGAAATGGGCGTTTTATTGGGGTTAACACGAACCCATGCACGTTCAAGATGTGGTAGTAGAGTCTACGATTTAAAACCATTTTATCGCGGCGCTCTCATTCACGGTTGTCGGAGCAATTAGCTTAAAAAAAGTCTTAGGATTAATGACACTAAATGGGTCAATGGATGGCAGAGCTTTTGAAGTCTTTATTGAACATTTTTTAGTGCCTCTCCTTATGGGAGGGTGCAGTAGTTGTTATGGATAATCTACCCGCTCACAAGTTGGGGACTATTGAACCATTGATACAAGCCGCTGGTGCTAGTTTACTAAACTTATCACCCTATTCTCCCGACTTCAATCCTATAGAATTATGGTGGTCGCAACTCAAGTCTTTTTTACGTCAGTTCTCGCCAACCACTACTAAGATGGTTGACATTTTGCTGGCTACGGCACGCTTATTTGGTCAATCCTGAGCACTTTAAAAACTGGTTTACAAGCTGCTGCTACTGTACTTCATAAACCTGGAATATGCTGTATATTGTGGGGTGTTCCGCCTGCGGTGAAAATACACGCCTTCGGGCTACGAGAGTCCATTCCACAAAAAAACAATCAAAATCACCCCGCAATTATGCAACGCCTACAAAGTGGCTAAAACGCTTGAAATCTCTGCTTGGGGCGATCGATAAATCTTCTTTATTTGATAGAGTATTAACAATACATAACATCTCAAGAATAATGCTCAACTTTTACCAAGCAAACACTTGGACTACAGCTTGACAGGTCTGGTCATCCAAGCCTAACCTGTGACGAGTGAAGTCCTCACTATCCACTTACATATTAATTTTAATATTTATTTTAATTTAAGTAATTTGGTCAACAGCCATTGAACAAAATACCAATACTTTTAAAATTAATTAGTATATAAATCAGCAATAAAATTATATTTTACCAGCCTTTATGAAGTAGAAAAAATAATGAATATTCATATCGCGCTAGGACTGAATAAAAAATTAATTTCTATCCGGAAAGTTTGGCATTTTCATCAATTCCAAAGACTCTTGCCTCACGCGACCCGCCATCGCAGCTAACTGCAAGCTCATAAAAGCATTCAAATCTTCCAAATCACACTTGGCCGAGGAAAAAACCTTCTGCATTTCATTTTCCGCTTCCAAACTCAGATATCCAGCGGCAATAGCTTGTTTTACAACTTCACGAATCTGCACGGTAGAAATGTCCCTTACTAAATTTTCACTAATCAAAAGCCCGCTAATTACTAACAGGAAGTTTCGGAAGCCGTCTCGCCAAACATTTCAAATTTTTTGAGCTCGCGAGACTCTTGTTTCACTCCTCCGGACATAGCTGCTAGTTGCAAAGCCATAAAAGCATTTAAGTCTTCCAAGTCATACTTGGTGGTAGTTAACATCCGCCGCAGTTGATTTTCGGCTTCAATGGTTAGATAGCCTAGAGCCAGAGCTTGCTGGGCCAGATCGCGAATTAGTACCATAACACTTCGGGATTTTATTGGTTCAAGCCTCAGTATCAACTGTTTTCACAGAATCAGCAGTGACGGCTATTGCTCGATACGTGTGACATTGTTACGGACCACTCGTGACAGCCGGAGTGGCAGAGTGTGACTAAGTATTTGCACGGTTGTGACGGCGATCACGCGGGGGATGCCAGAGGAGGAGTGGGAGAGTCGGGAGTCGGAGAGTGTCCGGGTGTCTGGGTGGGGGAGTCGGAGATTGTCCGAGTGGAGGAGTCGGAGAGGGGGAGCATTTATCTTTTTCTCTGGGACTAATAACTGATGACTACTGCCTTCTACCTTCGGAAGACGCTCAACGTCTATAATCAGCAAGTTAAATATTTACGGCAAGACATATGGAACTAGCTCATAAAGATTTGCTACAACAAATAGCCCGACTATCGGAAACTTATGCTAATTTGGCCGATCGCCTATCCCAAGCAGCAAAACAACTGCAAGACTCGGGCCTTCCTCCCTCTGACAGCTTGCTGCAAGAAGTAGCAGCCTACAGCCGCAACTTTGCCGCAGTCCAAAAACAAGCTCTCGAACTCAACAAATCCGCGATCGCGCCGGGGGAAATTGCTTCCCTCAAAGACATTCAAAACTTAGTCGAGACTGCCGCAGCTTCTGAAGGTAAAGCAGAAATTCGCGATGCAGCATTGAAAGTGATCGATCGAGTATTGGCGATCGCCCACCGCGAACAAAGCGACTTCGCACCCTTACAATCAGTTCATGCCAGAGCCCGCGAACTGCAACGCGCGATTTCCGAATCAACCCCAACTCAACTGCATTCCGACGCAGAATCCTTAGTCAGTGGGAAACACCCAGTTTCAGCAGTGCTCGCCCTGGTGGAACAGCAAGACAAATTAGATGACGAACAGTGGGTCATTCTCGAAGAAACAGTCAGCGCCGCTTTTGGCAAACAAATAGCCGTCGCCATTTCCAGAGGCAAATTAACCATTGCTGAGATGGTAAAAGCAGCACCTGCAAAAGTCGAACCCGCATTTAAACCAGCGCCAGAACAAAAAATCAGCGCCGAACCTTTGCCAGAAGTGATTGTCATCCCGTCAGGAAATGTGGCACCCAAACAAGTTACAGTTGCGCCACAGATCCAGATTTTGGAATCCCCTGCACCTTCTGCCCCCATGCACGAGGTAATTATTGTTCCCAGCGTGGAAGTACCTAAGTCTCTCCCGACAACCGGTTCTGGGAACATTGTTTTTGGGGCACCCCGGAACATTCAACCAGCGGTGGCCGTAGAGGGCGGTTTGGGAATCAAAGTTTTGGTGCACATTCAGGGGATTGGCGATCGAACTTTCGGTGCTCAAGAATACGCGGGTACTAAAGCTCAAGGGCGCCGTGTCGAAGGATTTGCGATTAATATCGACCCGCCAATTCCCGGCTTAAATGTCGAGTACATGGCTCACGTCGAAGGTGTTGGGGATACTCCTTGGCTTAGCGAAGGAGAATTGGCAGGTTTTCGGGGTCAAGCGAAACGAATTGAGGGATTTGCGGTGCGGTTGAGCGGGCCGCAAGCTGATAAGTACGACGTATTTTATAGCGCTCACATTCAGAATATCGGCGACACCGACGTGTCCTCCAACGGCGAATACTGCGGCACTCGCGGCAAAGCTTTGAGAATAGAGGGCATCAAAGTTTGGATCGCGCAGTCTGCGAGTTCCCAAACAGTGGCGCCTGTGGGTTTAAAAGTGTTGGCGCACATTCAAGGAATTGGCGATCGAACTTTTAGCGATCGAGAATACGCGGGTACTAAAGCTCAAGGCCGCCGCGTGGAAGGATTTCAAATTAAAATAGAGCCTCCCGTTGCCGGTTTAAATTTGCAGTACATGGCTCACGTTGAAGGAGTTGGCGACACTGCTTGGATCTCAGAAGGGGAGTTAGCTGGATTCCGGGGCAAAGCCAAGCGCATTGAGGGATTTGCCGCGCGCCTGACTGGGCCGCAAGCTGATAAGTATGACGTATTTTATACGGCTCACATCCAGAATGTGGGCGATACTCCTGTTACTGCTAACGGTCAATATTGCGGCACTCGCGGCAAAGGTTTGAGGGTTGAGGGGATGACTGTTTGGGTTGAGCCGAAAGCGTAAAAATTGAGAATGAATGGAAAATTTTAAATGGCTTTTTCCATTCATTTGCTGTTGTTATATCATTGGGAATTGGTTGGTTTTTGTATGATTGGCGCGATGGTAGGGGGCGGGTTTTACCAACCATCTACGCCAAAAACTAATAATCCCATAAACCCGCCCCCTCTCTCAACGGTAAACGTCAATGTACATTTTTTCCCGTCGCTCAAAGTCAAGGTTGATATAGGTTATTAGTTGTGGGGGGCGGGTTTATGAGATTGTTTGTGTGGGTAAATATTATTGGTAAAACCCGCCGCTACAGCATCAAAAACACTTGGACAACTTACGCTAGCAGACACGATATTAATGGTGTAGCACGTGCAACAAGCCTTCTACCAGATGACCGATCGCACTTGGAGCAGCTTCGCCAGTGGCAACTTCGGCGGCGCAGTGGCTGGCGTGGAGTGCGTTTGAGACTGTTTTCGCCCCGGAGTCGATCGCGCCCTTGCCTACAGAATGAATGGCTGTATTGAAATGAGCGAAATAAAACCGATAAAGTCGCTAAACTATTGGATGATGCAGAATGGTGCTGACGAGAGAAGCAGTGTTAACTTAGAAACAATTTAAGAGAAACTAAACCACATTCGGTTCAAAACAGACTCGCCTGTAAAAAGGTCGGCCTACCCCGATTTTTTAAATGGGTTAAAAATAATGGTTGAACAATCACTAAAAGCTTTAAAAAAAATAGTTAAGTTTAGTAAATTTTTGTAGAGTAAGTATGTAAAAGTGCTATGACACAAAATCCTAATCAGCCTAGAGAATACGATGCCGTCCTTGGTGGTGAATCCTCAACACCAGCTAACGCCGCTATTTTGGGAGGTATCGAAGGTGTAAAGAGGCGCTTGGCGAGTGTAGTTATCGAGCAACGAATTGCTGCTGTTTCCGAGGCGCTTAAGTATGGAGAAGCTGGTTTGGACTTGGTGATTCGGGCTTTGCAGGATGAATCACAGCAGGTAGAAAGGGCTGCATATCGGCTATTGCGGGAAAGGGAAGAACCGAGAGTTAAACAGATTTTACAAGAGTACAACCCCTGGCGACTTTTTGAGCGATCGTATACTTTTGGGGAGCATTCAGAATCCGTTTTTTCGGTGGCCATCAGCCCGGATGGGCAAACTATTGTCAGTGGGAGTTTGGACAAAACCATCAAAGTCGGGAATCTACACACCGGGGCATTGATCGCAACTCTTAGAGGACATTCAAAATCCGTTTTTTCGGTGGCCATCAGCCCGGATGGGCAAACTATTGTCAGTGGGAGTGGGGACGGTACCATCAAAGTCTGGAATCTGCACACCGGGGAATTGACCAGAACCCTTCTAGGACATTCAGGCGTGGTTAAATCCGTCGCCATTAGCCCGGATGGGCAAACTATTGTCAGTGGGAGTTGGGACAACACCATCAAAGTCTGGAATCTGCATACCGGGGAATTGAGTAGAACCCTTGCAGGAAATTCAAGCAATGTTTTTTCCAAGGTTTTTTCCGTCGCCATTAGCCCGGATGGGCAAATTCTTGTTAGTGGAAGTGCGGACTGTACCATCAAAGTCTGGAATCTCCACACTGGGGAATTGATCGGAACTCTCGAAGGACATTCAAACTGGGTTAATTCCGTCGCCATTAGCCCGGATGGGCAAACTCTTGTTAGTGGAAGTGTGGACAAAACGATCAAAGTCTGGAATCTCCACACTGGGGAATTGAGCCTAACCCTTCGAGGACATTCAGAATCAGTTTTTTCCGTCGCCATCAGCCCGGATGGGCAAACTCTTGTTAGTGGAAGTGGGGACAAAACGATCAAAGTCTGGAATCTGCACACAAGGGAATCGATCAGAACTCTCGAAGGACATTCAGAATTGGTTAAATCCGTCGCCATCAGCCCGGGTGGGCAAACTATTGTGAGTGGGAGTAGGGACCAAACCATCAAAGTCTGGAATCTGCACACTGGGGAATTGAGCAGAACCCTGGAAGGACATTCACACTCTGTTAATTCCGTCGCCATCAGCCCGGATGGGCAAACTCTTGTTAGTGGGAGTTGGGACTATACCATCAAAGTGTGGAATCGGCACACCGGGGAATTTACCAGAACCTTTCTAGGACATTCACACCGGGTTCATTCCGTAGCCATCAGCTCGGATGGGCAAACTCTGGTGAGTGGGAGTGCGGACTGTACCATCAAAGTGTGGAATCTGCACACCGGCGAATTGAGCAGAACCCTTGCAGGACATTCAGAATCGGTTTTTTCCGTAGCCATTAGCCTGGATGGGCAAACTCTGGTGAGTGGGAGTGCGGACTGTACCATCAAAGTGTGGAATCTGCACACCGGCGAATTGAGCAGAACCCTTGCAGGACATTCAAACTTGGTTAATTCCGTCGCCATTAGCCCGGATGGGCAAACTCTTGTTAGTGGGAGTTACAAAACCATCAAAGTTTGGAATGTGCACACCGGGGAATTGAGCACAACTATTAGAGGACATTCAGGCGTGGTTAAATCCGTCGCCATCAGCCCGGATGGGCAAACTCTTGTTAGTGGGAGTTTGGACAAAACGATCAAAGTCTGGAATCTGTACACAGGGGAATTGATCAGAACTCTCGAAGGACATTCAGAATCGGTTTTTTCCGTCGCCATCAGCCCGGATGGGCAAACTTTTGTGAGTGGGAGTTTGGACAAAACGATCAAAGTCTGGAATCTGCACACCGGCGAATTGAAAAGAACCCTGGAAGGACATTCACACGAGGTTTATTGCGTCGCCATCAGCCCGGATTGGCAAACTATTATCGGTGGCAGCAAAGGGGAGATCATAGTCTGGGAAATGCGGTAAAGTTTTTGTTGGGTAGAAGTTCGATCGCACTCTCGAACAAAAAGCGCAAACAAAAAGCGCAAGCATTGCATCTTCACCCTTCCAGAGCTGCCAAAAGACACAGCAACAAAGCCTCCGTCCACTCGACTACAGCACCGTAAGTATCACCCGTGTGGCCGCCCAAACGGTGGTTAAACCAGGCTCCGGCAAAAATTCCGATCGCACTTCCCCCCAAAGCCATCCCCACCGCCAACAGCCACCGATCGCCCTCCAAGACAACTTGCACCACGCTCAAACTAAGCAGCAACAGCACTCCCGGTATAAAATCAAAAGGAGAATAAATCGATTCCTTGTGAAAAGCTCCCTTACCCTCGGCCCGGAGATAGGGATAGCGGGCGATCGCCACCAGTTGGGCCCACCTCCCCCAACCCGCGACACCCATCAAAGCCAGCCACCGATAGTTATTCAAGTCCGAGAGAGCGGCAGTTTTCAGCAGTACGATCGCGATCGCAGCCATCGCCCCAAAGGCCCCTGTAACGCTGTCCCGCATGACTTCCAGCCTGCGTACCGGGTCGGGTACAGCCAGCCCGTCCGCCGCGTCCATTGCCCCGTCTAGGTGCAACCCGCCAGTCACGGCGATGCCCAAGACTACCACCAAGGCCGATCGAGTCAGAGCAGGCATTCCCAACAACTGCAACCCAACATCCCCCAGTCCCAGCATCCCCCCAATCAAAAGCCCGATCGCCGGTGCCAAGCGGGCAATGCCCCGAAACTCCAAAGTCCAAGACACCGGTACTGGCAAACAAGTATAAAAAGCGACTGCGGCTGCGATGGCAGCGCCTTGATTCCGGAAAAAGTCGATCGTAGAGCGAACCCATTTATCATGCACCATAAGATAGAAAATTTTTCATCTGGTATGCAGTTGTCAATCGATTAGCGTGTGCCAGAATTGGACTGTAACACCCTAGTTTTTTGGATCGAGCATTCCTCCTGTCGCCCGCTCTTTTCCCCGGAAAACCTCTGTCGGCAGCGAGCCCAAAGCTCCGTATCTAAAATGACTAAACTCAAGATCCGCGTTTCCCTTCCCAAGAATTCTAGCTAACTCCCTGATGTTCAAGACGGGAAAATACTACAACAGAGGCTTTTACTACATGAGTCACGATCAATTGAATAACAGGGTAGTTGCTCCTTGCATCATCGATACAGGGATTGTCGTCAACAAACGCGATATCAAAAGATTGCTGTTTGATTTAGGACGTGTCCGCTACCTTCACATACAAGATGGCGAGATTTATAGCGAAGGAGAAGGTTATGTGCTCGAAGTCTTCGCCAACCCCCACCGTTCTACCCTGATTGCCAATCATGCGCTTTATTTGAACGTCTATAGTTTTGATTACCTGGAACTTAAACAGTCCCCTGAAGATGGTGCTTATTTTGACCTGATTCAAGATGGACGGCAGTTGCGGTTAATTCCCCTCTCCAATCCTTTGCAAGAGCAATTCGCCCGGAATTTAAATGCTGCGGCTTTGGATGCGGTTGTCGATCAGGTACTCTCAGGCAACTGGGATCTGCAATTGGACGATGATGATTCCCCCTTTTAATCGTCAGTCAGTCGATTTTAGATTTTAGATTTTAGATTTTAGATTTACTTGCAGCATTGAATCTGGGAGTTAGAACTAAGGTCTAAAATTTTTTGCCCTCCACGACGATTGTCGGAAACTTGTATCCGTTTTTGGGCGGGGTCATGAGTTTTTTGTCGCGATGTCATCAACAATAGATTAGATAACACGGACGGCCGAGTAGCGGTTAACGATCGTCGGGGACTAATGACTGAAGACAACGCGAGATTTACTTTTAAATGTCAGGCTAATTGCAGCCATACCCAAGCCCGTGCAGGGGTTTTTGCCACTCCCCACGGTGTGGTGGAAACGCCTAAATTTATGCCAGTGGGGACGCTAGCTAATGTCAAAACTTTGACCCCGGCACATCTTGAGGCGGCGGGTTCTCAAATGGTTTTGGCCAATACTTATCACTTGCACTTGCAGCCGGGGGAAGCGATTGTCGCAGGCGCGGGCGGATTGCACAAATTTATGGCTTGGCCGGGCCCGATGCTGACGGATTCGGGTGGCTTTCAGGTGTTTAGCTTGAGCCAAATGCGGAAGATTACTGATGATGGGGTGACTTTTCGCTCTCCCCGCGATGGCCGCATGATTAATTTGACGCCGGAACGATCGATCGAAATTCAGAATGAGTTGGGTGCTGATGTGATTATGGCCTTTGACGAGTGTCCCCCTTACCCCGCTACGCGGGAGGAGGTGGAGGCTGCCACAAATCGCACTTACCGCTGGCTGCAACGCTGCATTCAAGCTCACTCGCGCCCGGATCAAGCTTTGTTCGGCATCGTCCAGGGGGGCGTTTTCCCCGATTTGCGATCGCGCGCGGCGAACCAGTTGGTAGATTTGGATTTACCAGGCTACGCCATCGGCGGCGTTAGTGTGGGGGAATCGGGGGATTTGATCGCAGAGATTGTGAAGGTGACTGCGCCCCTGTTGCCGGCAAATAAACCTCGTTATTTGATGGGGATTGGGACTTATCGGGAAATGGCGCTGGCGGTGGCTAGTGGCGTAGATATGTTTGACTGCGTGATTCCGACTCGGCTGGCCCGCCACGGGACGGCTTTTGTTGGTGGGGAACGCTGGAGTTTGAAAAATGCTCGGTTCCGGGAGGATTTTGCGCCGCTGGATGAGTCTTGTCCTTGTTATACCTGCCAAAAATTCAGTCGGGCTTATTTGGCTCATTTGGCGCGGGCTAACGAAGTGCTGGGGTATACTTTGCTGGCGATTCACAATGTCACGGAGTTGATTCGCTTTACGGGGAGGATGCGGGAGGCGATTTTGGCCGATCGATTTACTGAAGAGTTTGCCTACTGGCTTGCACCGAGAGTCGATCGATCGTGATTGGCTTGGGTAAAGATATGCGACAATTATGAAAATTCTGTTGGATAGGTAGGTTGATTCATGGAAGCTGCATTACTCTTAGCAAAACTGCCCGAAGCTTATTCGATTTTTGAGCCTTTGGTTAATGTTTTGCCGGTCATTCCCGTATTTTTCTTGCTGCTGGCTTTTGTTTGGCAGGCGGCTGTCGGATTTAGATAAGTTTGATTTTCTCAAAAGCAGGGGCAATTTTTGAATTGCCCCTGCTTTTAGCTATTAAGTTTTGTTTCGTTGTTCTTTCTGCCTTCAGCTACCGCCGATCGCACTTTTGAATGCCGGTCTTTCTGTGATCCGCTTGATGTAATCTACAACGGCCGGATAAGCACTGAGGTCTAGTTTTAGCATCATCGGAATGTAAGCCAACATTGACCCGACTGCTGCGTCGGCGACGCCAAATTCATCACCCATTAAAAACGGCTGTTTCTCGAAGATTTCATTTAACGGTTTTAACAACTTGGGAGTTTCGCGATCGCGATTTGCTTCGGTAAATATTCCCGGCCCCAAGGTGGCGTTAGCAAAGATGACCCACTGCCCAATTTCAGCTTGCTGCTCCAAAGTCGCGGGCATTTTACCATGTTTTTGAGCTAAATACAGCAGAATTGCGCCGGATTCCCAAAGTTTAAAATCTCCGTCAACAATTGCCGGTACTTTGCCGATCGGGTTAATTTTGAGATACTCGGGCTGCAAGTGCGCCCCTGCTTGCATATCCAGCATGACGAATTCGTAGGGAACTCCTATTTCTTCTAGATACCACGTGACAATTGAGGCCCTGCTGCGGGCTGCGCCGTAAAGTTTCAGCACGGAATTTTTATCCTTTAACGTAATATTACTGTTATAGCATTTTTTTGGAATTGGGAATTGGAGTCACCAGAGACTCTGATGTCAATGTTCGACTGATGACTACTGACTACTGACTAATTACTAATTACCGATAACTAATGGCATTTCTGTCAAGTGCAGAAACAAGATTCTGCTGCCAATAAAAATCAAAATGGCTCCGCCCAATATCTCAATTTTATTAGCAAATAAGTTGCCGCACTTGTGCCCGATAAACACGCCTGCAAAGGCTAAAAAGAAAGTAATAAATCCGATCGCAGTCACCGCAAGAGCAATAGAATCTTTCAGGACAGCAAATCCGAGACCAACTGCGAGGGCATCGATACTCGTCGCCACCGACAGCGTTATCAAAGTCCCTGTATCTAAGGGATTGAACTTTTTCTCGCATTCTTCGCTTTGCAGCGATTCGTAAATCATTCTCCCGCCAATGAAACTCAAAAGCCCAAAAGCGATCCAATGGTCGATCGGTGTTATCAAAAAACTAAAACTAAGACCGATCAACCATCCTATGACGGGCATTAAAGCTTGAAACCCTCCGAAAAATAAGGCAATTTTTAAAGCTTTATTGACCTTCATGTGTTTGATTGCTAAACCGCTCGAAACAGCAACAGCAAAAGCATCGGCTGCTAGTCCCAAGGAAAGTAATATGGTAGTGGCTGCATCCATTTTTGTAAAGTGTTAGGTGTTATAAATAAACTGTTACTCTTGACTGTTTTAGTTTACACTAAATTTTGATATAATTGCGTTATTATCATAATCTATTCATTTTTGACTCACATTTATTTCACAATTGGCGAGAGTTGAAAAAATCAGCGCTTAGCTGTATTGTGTAAAAGACTATTTATCAAGTAGTAAAATCGACTATGGCGCCATCTAGACCGTACCAGCCATTGCTGCTCAGGTTACTGCACGGGGTTAACGCTGCGATCGCCCTTTTAGCAATTTTGAGCGCATTTATGGTTTACAACACCTACGATGGGCGGTTTGGCAAAGTCCCCGTACCTCAGATTGCAGATATTATCGGGATTCACGGCACTTTTGGCAAGATGTTGCTGTTAGGAATAATGCCGGCTTTTGCATTGTACAGTTTCCACCCAGGTCAAAAACGCTTGGTGCAGCCGGATTCTTTTGGAAAACTAACGCAGTTGGGAAAACCGATTTGGTGGTACAGTTTGCACCGGATTGTGAATACGTTGATGTTGCTGGCACTGACTTGGGCGAGCGCTTCTGGCAGTATGGTTAAGGAAGAATGGCTGCCGGCTGGGGAATTGACGCAGGTTTGGTATTATTTACACGCTTCTGGTTGGGTGGTATTGGTGTTTTGTCTGGCAATGCACTTGTTGATGAGTGCGAAGGTGGGGGGTTGGCCGCTAATTTTGTCGATGTTTGATGCCGCATATCCCCCGGAAGATTCGCCGGCGGCTTGGTGGAAGAAAATTCGCTCTTGGGTCGATCGCTCTTAATGTGAAAATGCTTAATTTGAAAATGAACAAAAATATTTTATTAATTGTTGCGGAAGTCTTGGTAATGGGAGGTTGGTTGTTTGCTGTGGTTGCACCTTTATTATTTCCCTAATCCTATCATAGCAATTTGGGTTAACAAATGATCGTTAGGTTTGTAGTGAAGACTTTAGCCCTCCGTTTGATGAGGACTAAAGTCTTGACTGCGAAACCACATTAAGCTTTTCGCGGAACTTGCGGGCAAGATTTGCGACTGGTTTCCCTGGCGGCAAGATGCGATATCAAAGGATCGGCAATTTTACCATAAACTCAGCACCGCCCCCAGTTTGAGATTTAATTTGAGATTGCACGGGAGATTCAACTGTAAGGCGGCCGCCGTGCAATTCTACAATAATTTTATAGCAAACCGACAAGTCCAATCCTGTAAAATTTTTAAATGATTTAGTATGACCAGACTGGTCAAATATTCTGTGTTGAATTTCCGGGGGAATTCGGGCGCCGTTGTGGGCGATCGATACTGCAATAAACCTGGCGGGATAACCCTCGACAATATCTGTTTTAATTGTAATAATTTGATCGGAGTTTTCAATACTCTTAAGAGCATCAATAGCATTGCTGAGGAGACTCGCGAATACCTGGCTCAGTTGACCGGGATAACACAAAATGGGCGGCAGGTTGTGGTACTCCTTGACTACTAATATTTTTGGCTCCAGCCGGCCCGCTAGCAACAGCAAAATATTGTCGATGCTTTCATTTAGGTTGGCGTGTTCTTTGTTGGGTTCGTCAGGAAGCGAAAATTTCCGCAAAGCAAGGACTATCTGGCGAATGCGATCGGCTCCTATTTTCAAAAGGTGGAGAATTTGCGGCAACTCTTCGCTGATAAAATCTAGGTCGCAGGCCTCTATTTCTTTGGCAATTCGCGGCACAGGATCGGGATATTGTTCGCGATAGAGGCGAATTATATTGAGCAAATCTTTGATATAATCGTTAACGTGAATCAGGCGACCGTAAATAAAGTTAATCGGGTTATTAATTTCCTGGGCAACTTCGGCGGCTAGTTGGCCGATAATTGTCATTTTTTCGCTTTGTACTAAATGCTCTTCGGTGATTCTGAGTTTGGCTAAGACTTCTTCCAAAAGTTTGAGTTCTTGTTGAATTTGCCCGTGGAGTTGGGATTGGGAAATGGCGATCGCCAGCGAGTCTGCAATTGCTTCCAAAACTTCCACCTCGTCGGGAGTTGCAAACTGCCGATTTGCACAGGCGAACAGATATCCCAGCCGATGATTCTGAGTTAGTACGGGTACTGCTGCGTAGTGACTATTTGTGAGTTCGATATGGGCGTGTTCCTCAGACCCTGTGGCATCAGGGGCGGCCGTTTTATGTAGCAGTATCGTTTCGCAGCGGTGAAGCCGTGCAGCTAAATCTCCAGAGGGCCCTCCTGGAACACCAAAGATTCCCAAGCAGGCCGGCAAACCTTCCCGGCAATATTCCCAGCCAAATTCTAAAGTATCTTGTCGGGGATCGTACCATGCGAAAATTGCTCGATCGAGCTTCAGTAAAGTACCGAGTTCGTCTACTGTAGTTTGGAGGATGCGATCGAGGTGCAAGCAAGCGCGAATGCGCCCAGTCAAGCGGTGGAGAAGGCCTTCTGTGCGACTGCGAATGCAATTTAGCACAAACAGCTTGAGCGCCACAATTGCTGCGAAAATAGCTGCGGCGGCAAGTACCCCGGCTGCTACTGCTAGTATCTTGAAAGGAAGGAGTTCTTTTTCGAGATTGTCGCGGGGAATTACGAGGGCGATCGACCATTCAGCTTGTTCTAAAGGAAGATAGGCAACATAAACTCTGGCGTCGTTGATTTTAGTCAGCGAAATGCCCGTTTTTTGATAAACCATCTCCCGGGCTACATTTGCCAAATTAGCATCTGCGGACTCTAAAAGACTCGCAGTCGGCTTGTCTATATTTCCGATTAATCGAGCGTCGGGATGCACAATCGGCACTCCTTGAGAATTGAGAACAAAAGCGTAAGTTCCTGCCCCATATTCCAGCTTTCCTACTACTTCGGCAATTTGGTCGATGCTAATGACGCCGTTCATTACTCCGATCGGCTTTTGTGCTTTTTTATCAATAGAATTTGCCGAATTTGACCACACCGGAGCCGAAATGGGAACAATACTTTGTCCTTTGAGCGTGCGAGAAATGGTAGGGTCGGAAACATAGACTTCCCCAGCCATTGCCTTTTTAAAGTGTTGGCGGTCGCTGACATTAATCAACGCTCTGCCCACTTTTGTGGTGAAATAAGAACCGTCGGGATCAATTAATGCGAAGTGCTGGAATTCTTGCAGTCGATTTACTTCCGATTTTAAATAAGGCTCTGCCACTGACCAATTCATCGAACGAACCGGAGGAGTGTGGGCGAGGATTTCGATCTCAGCCTTTCTAGTGCCGAGCCAGCGATCGATCTTGTTGGCGCGCTCCCTAACTTCTAACAAAGCATTTCGCTCGCTTTTGGTGATAATCAAGCGGCGAACGCTTTGATAGCTGATCCAACCAGTGAGGCTAGCTGCCAGAATTGTTCCGCCCAAAATTAAGAGCGCAGTTTTGTACCCAAGATGGTATTCGCCCTTTAATTCCCCTGGCAATAGTCGAGTTAATTTCCACCACTTTACTCTCGCAAAGCTTCGCATGGTTTGACCAATTTGTGAGATTGAAATCCTTAGCTCACCTGCGATGTACTCGCCCGCATGCCAGTAGTCTGAAACTACTAGCCTTCAATAATTGCGGGATTCTTTAATTTTTTCCCGCCGGCCGGCTCACCTTGTTAAACTGGAATAATATTCTATCATTTTTTTGATGAATTAAAAATTTTTATTAACAACTTAAGATTTTTCTTAACAGTCGTTAATAATTTATGTTAATTAGGTGATGTGAGTAATGCGAACCCTACATTGAGATGTTTGGTGTTTGTCTTAATAACGAAATATTAAAATTTTTTCCTTGATTAAGAAACTAAAAACTTGTTAAATCTTTAATTTACATCGTTTCCGGTTGCCTCGGTATTTTTCAAAAATCCCAACAGTCAGTTGGCCCGAAAGCATAATTTTAGTCAACAATCAACAGTCAAAAATCAAATTGAGGAGTGCAACCGGAATTCATATTACATCTCAAAACTCGGAACTATTTTCGGTGCATCCGCTGGCTGAGGCACTGTTAAATTGCCCCAGTTGCGGGATTTGTTTAAAGAACCTTGTGAGTGTGTTCGTGCTGTTTCACATTGTCTTCAGTGCGAATGACGCGCTCGGAGTTGAGCACCCTTTTACGTTCTAAGGAATAAGTAAAGTCGTTGCGAACTGTTCCCAAGGGAATGTGAAGTTGAGCTTGGGGGCGGATTTTGTAAGTGCGGGCAGCGGCGATCGCCCGAAAGCCAAATTCTTCGCTAAACTGAGCTGAGGTAGGGAATTCTGGCAACATTTTGGGTGTTTCGCCGTCTAGCACTGCTCCCAAAGTCGTCCCGCAAATCATTAAATAGGATGTGGGAATTCCCTTCACAATTGCTTCTAAAGCTGCTGAGGGAATAGCTTCGATTACTGGCACTTCAAAAACTTCGCCTTCTTCTTTGATAAAGCAGGTAGCTACACCGACTGCTATGTAGTCGTCGGTGCAGAGATCTGGAGCGTTGGGATAAACTGTTGCAGTCGTCATAAGAAAAGCTTGGTAGTGTGGAAACCGGGAACGAGAAATTAAGCGATTTTGGATTTTAGATTTTAGATTTTTTCCACGGTTTTTTTCGGGGATTTTACCTAAAAAATCTCAAACCGCCTGTTCTAATACCTAAAATTTTTGGGTTAAGCTCCAAGGAGCCGATCGCACGATTGTGTCGATCGTACCACATCAAGGTAGATGCCGGATGATTCGGCAAGGATTCCCCGCCGCCACGACGTTTGCGGGAATATCTTTGACCACAACACTGCCTGCGCCGATCGTGCTATTGTCGCCAATAGTGACTCCTGGACAAATAATACTGCCGCCGCCAATCCAAACATTATTGCCAATATTAATTTCAGCGGCGAGTTCTTGGCCAGAAAGCCTTATTTCCGGGTCGGTGGGGTGAAGAGCGGTGTAAATTTGTACGTTGGGCCCGCACAGTAAATTTTCGCCAATGTTAACTCGATTGCAGTCGAGAATCACGCAACCAAAATTCATGTACAATCCGTTTCCCGCATAAATATTGCTGCCGTAGTCGCAGTAGAAAGGTGGCTCGATTTCAACTTTTGGGCCAACGGTAGCGAACAATTCTGCGAGAATTTCTAACCGTTTGTCTGGTTCGTCTTCGCGGGTAGAATTGTAGGTTCTGGCGAGGCGGCGGGCTCGCTGGCGCTCTAAAATTAATTGCTCATCAGCAGCTAAATACAATTCGCCGGCGAGCATTTTTTGTTTTTCGGTTTTTTCCACAGTTTTTTCCAAGGTAAGAATCGGCGGTTGAAACCGCTACTTCACCAACTAACTTCCTTTCTAAGAGACTGAAGAATAATGTAGGGTGCGTAAGGGCGCACCTTACCGCTATAATTAGCGCGTCAGATCATTTTTTGATGTTGCAGCATACATTTAGGGTTCAGGTTTTGACTGCAAACAAACAGCTAAATCCAGATTGGCTAATTGCTCAAAAGCTCGATCGATCGATCCTTTTCCCCGCAAAAAACCAGTATTTGCACCGGGACAAATATACTGTAAAGTTTCCGGCGAAAATCGATCGATAATTGACTTCACGCTGTTAATTTGCCGGGGCCAGTGAAAAGTTTTTGCCGTCCACAGCGGTACAGGGGCGGCTTCTCGGTTGGGGAGCAAGTGCCTACCCGAAAACAGCACTCCACCGCTGCCACTATGATAAAGGCAAGAGGAACCAGGAGAATGGCCAGGAGTCCAAAATGCTTTGATTCGATCGCTCACAACAAATTCTCGCTCAAAAACCGTCACCTTCAAACCCGGCAGTAAATAAGCTTCCTGCTCTTGAATCAGGATCTCGCACCCCGTGGCTTCCTGAATCTCCCGCGCCTTGGCGATAGCGCCGCGGTGGGTGAGAAACAGCAGTCGCACGCCACCGTGTTCCCGCAAAAATGTTTGGTTAATCTCATCCCAAGCGGGACAATCCACCAGGATGTTAGTTTGGTTTTCTACAATGAAATAGGCTGTTGCACCCAGAGTTTCCCGGTTAGGCGGGAAAGCAAGGATATTGTCGAGCACGGGCCTGGGTTGTTTGGAGACTAAACTCTGTTGTTTCAAGGAAGTATTTCAGAAGGGAATGGGATAAATATTATGTTCTTTTTACTATGGTTGTTCGTATTGGGGCTGATATCGTACTACTTGTTGCAGAACGGCACCAGCCGCATCACCAGGACTCCGATATGGCTGCTGTGGCTGGTAATGATGGCGCCCGCGCTGATTTGGAGTGGTTGGATTTTAGTTTACGGTACCAGCAAAACTGTACCGCCGGAGTTGGTAATTATACCTTTTCTGGTTTGCCCTTTTTTGTATTGGTTTTTGGTACAGTTGGGGCGCAAGAAAATTACCGCCGAAACAGCAGAGCAGCTAGCAGCAGAAGCGACTGAACCTGCAAAGCCAAAACCGCCCGTGCGCCCGATCGATGCAGCGGAAGAAGCGAGTTTGCGCGATTGTTTTCCTTGGTCAATTTACTTCCTGCGAGATTTGGAATTTCGGCCGCAGGCTGTAATTTGTCGCGGACAGTTGCGGACAAACCCCGAGGCTGCTTATCAGGCAATTCGGGAGAATGTGGAGAGGCTGTTTGGCGATCGCTTTTTAGTAGTATTTCAAAACAGCTTGAGCGGTCAACCTTTTTTTGCTATAGTTCCCAATCCCAGCCACCAATCAGGGGAAACTCCTGTCAAAAAGGAATCGGTAACCCGGCCATTGTTTGCATTAGCTTTGCTGCTGATCACGGTGTTTACGACTACGCTTGTCGGGGCGCGACTTGCCGGAGTTACTGAACAAGCTTTGCAGTCCAACCCGTCAATATTGCTCCAGGGTTTGTCTTACTCGCTGGCTCTAATTACAATTTTAGCAATTCACGAATCCGGCCACTATTTAGCTGCCCGATTCTACAAAATTCGCACGACTTTGCCTTATTTTATCCCGATTCCTTTTTTCTTAGGAACTTTTGGGGCTTTCATTCAAATACGGAGTCCAATTCCCAACCGCCGAGCTTTATTTGATGTTAGCATTGCCGGGCCCCTTGCGGGTTTAGTGGCGACAGTGCCATTATTAATTTGGGGTTTGAATCATTCGACTATTGTACCGCTGTCTGACAAGTCGGGAATGTTAAATTTTGAGTCTTTCAAACCCAGTTTTTCGCTGTTGATGACTTTGTTGAGCAAGTTAACCTTGGGCGGCGCTTTGAATGCGGAAACTGCGATCGATTTGCATCCGGTAGCGGTGGCGGGTTATTTGGGTTTGATCGTGACGGCGTTTAATTTGATGCCGGTGGGACAACTCGACGGCGGGCACATCGTACACGCGATGTTCGGCCAGCGAGCGAGTATGGCGATCGGGCAAGTTGCTAGACTTTGTATGCTGCTGCTTTCTTTTTTGGAACAGGGTTTACTGCTGTGGGCGATTATTTTGTTTTTCACACCACTAAACGACGAACCGGCATTGAATGATGTCAGTGAATTGGATAATCGGCGGGATTTTTTGGGGCTAATGGCGATCGGGCTTTTGTTAATGATTTTGTTGCCGGCTCCCAGGGTACTCCTTGAGTGGTTAAATGTTTAGTCTCAACAAGGGGAAGGGGAAATACGAAGAGGGAAAAGGTTCATAAATCCTAGGGACTTTAGGATTTATCAACCCGCTCTTTCTAGAGGCGATCGCGACTCAGCGGCAAAATACATATTGTTAAAAATTCATAATCAATATTGACATTAAGATTATAGATGTGTTATTATTATTCCTAATAGGGCGATATATTGACCCACTGCAAGTGCTGCCATAAGTGCGATTGGCTAAATTTGCTAGCTAGTAGCTAAGTAAATGGGGAAGTCGATTCAAGGGAATTGGCATTTCAAATTTAATTAAACAGGACTTACGCAAAGCCTCTACATATAGCGTTTTGTAGGGGCCATCCCTCCGTGGTTGCCTCTATCCATAGGATTGTTGCGTCCAGGACTATTGAATCTACCCTAATCCCCTCGTCTTTGGTATAATGTGCGAACTCATTTAATAAAATTAAAATCCAGCTATGAATATTTTTGTACTTTCTTCACGGGCTTTAATCTCAACTGTATCCTGGGATCCAGTTTTTGAATTAGAAAATATTGTTGTACGAACCTGCAACGCACAACTTTTGGTACCATCTGCCCGCGATGTAATCCAGTGGTCATCCACACTTTATCCGCTAGCCGCTCGAATAGTCCGTAAAGCCGTTAAGTCTACTACAGGTCTATATAATTTACCACTTTTACCTCAATTGTCGGACAAACCCAATGTTTTACTGATGATTGGGATATCAGGAGCCGATCTGGAACTACTCTCAAGTATACCTAAGTGGAGGGAGCGTTTTGATGTTGTCATCGCTTATATTTTCGATTCTTGGACACCGGAAATTTATTCAAAAAATGTCTATCATTTAGATCATTTATTCGTGGCACTTCCAGAAATTATAGATGAACTGAAACAAAGTTTTGGTATACCAGTATCGCTGATCCCTTTTGCTGCTGATGTTCTCGTTCAGGGTTCGTGTCAACTCAAGCGTTCAATAGATTTAACAACCTTCGGGCGGATACCCTCACAGTATGACACTGTGTTTTGCAATAAATTCAATCAACCTGGTTCCGAACAAATTTACTATAAATCTACGCCCAGACAAATAGAGGAATTTCCGAAATTGCCTTACGAAATGCGTAGAGACGAGCCAGATACTCTGCTGCTATTTCACATTCTCAGACATAGCAAACTCACCTTGGCATTTGACACGCTCTATCCTGGTATGCGCCGGTTTCCTTACTCGTTTATTACACTGCGTTGGTTTTATGGTACTGCGACTGGCGGTGCGGTAGTTGGGAAGCGTCCAACTACACATCTAATGGATGAGTTGATGAACTGGGAAGATGCTACTATTGAGTTGCCCGATGACCCGCAAAAAAGTGTTGAATTCATTAATGAACTTTTACAGGACGAGGTGAGGCTTAATTCTATATACAAACGCAACTATGTTGAGAGTTTAGCCCGTCACGATTGGAGACATCGGATTCAAAGTATGCTGGAAGCTGTGAAAATTCCTCTACCGCAGGGACTGCTGGAAGAATTGTCACAGATGAAGATGATTCATGAAAAAATGGTCAGCCGATTTTAGATTTGGAATTTTGGATTTTGGATTGGAGAATTACTCCTGTCCTGAGTCTGCGAAGGAATGAATCTGGGGGGCCCAGGACTAAATTGCTTGATTGCCATGCCAGAGCTGATTGTAGAGAAATAAAAGTGATAGATTTGAAGGGGATTCCGATCGACTTTGCCGTCGATTTATTCACCGCGCTAATTGGCAATACTTGGTTCGCGGTTTCCAGCGGAACGGAGTAGAGATGACTTAGTTTTTTCTATTGTTAGAAGCAACTTAATCAGGCGTTGCTGGATTGAGGTATGATAGAGATTGATCGAGAGTAACAAAAAAACATCAACCGAGAATTAAAGTCAATGGAATGCCCTGAATGTAAGTCAACTCATGTTCACAAGA
>JACJNV010000055.1 GCA_014695175.1 Microcoleus sp. FACHB-DQ6
GGTTCTGAGTATGGACAGGTACGGCTAAATAGCTATTAGCTTTAAAGTCGGGCGGTTGAGTTACACCCTCCGCCCAAGTGTCGCTCGAAAGAATAATTGGTTCGCCTTGAGCACTCCGTACTAACACATTTTCGATCAAGTAAGGCTCAAACTTTATGGCTTGTGTCCGAGAATCAGATGGGCAACATTCCCAGAGAATTTGTAACATTTTTTCTTGCGGTTTGTACCAACCAAAAGCCGCCCGTTCTAGGTGCAGCAAACTTACTATTTCTTCGACTGTACTTTGCACAATTTGGTCTAATTCCAGGGAAGCGCGAATGCGTCCAGCAATCCGGTTGAGCATGGCTTCTCGCTCCGCTTGAGCGCGATTGTTTTCGGAGGAGTAAATTAGCCAAATGGCTGCTAGCATTGCCGGGACGAGCAGTCCGGCGACTACGGATGTCAGCAAATTTAATGCTTGCAGTTGGGATTCAATATTTTCGCGGGGAATTACTAAAGCCATCGACCAGTTAACTTCCTTGAGGGGAGCATAGGCCACATACACCCATTTATTATCTATTTTTACCAGTTCGATGTTCGTCTGGCGGTCGATCATCTGCCGCGCAATTGTGGAGAGTGCGGGGTCTTGTGACTGTAAAAAGCTTGGGGTCGGCCAGTCGATATTTCCGATTAAGTTACTGTTGGGATGAACAATTGGCACTCCTTGTGAATTGAGCGCAAAAGCATAACTATCGGAACCGTACTGCAAGCCGTTAGCTACAGATGTTACTCGGTCTAATTTAATGCTGCCCGATAGGACTCCAATTACTTGATTGGGTGCGGGAGGCAAGGCCCAAATAGGAGCTGAAATGATGATCGTCGGAACTTTTGTACTGCGGCCGATCAGCGGGTCGGAAACGTTGAGCTTCCCTGCCATTGCTTTTTTAAAGTGTTGGCGGTCTTTGTTGTTCGCGCGGTTGCCTAGAGTGTTGATAAACGAGCCATCTGGTTGAGTTAATGACAGGATGAAATACTCTTTTAACCTGTATATTTCTCCTTGCAACCGGGGTTCGACTAATTTCCAATTGAGAGTGTTAACCGTAGGATCGTAAGCAAGGGTTTCTATTTCTGCTTTGCGAGTGCTGAGCCAGCGGTCGATTTCGTCAGTGCCTTTTTCTAGTTTTAATAGTGCTATTTGCTTTAAATTGTCGAGGATTAGCCCGCGCACAAAAAAATAGCTGATGCAAGCAGTTGTGCTAATGGTTAAAGCCGTGGTGGCCAGAATTAGCAGGGTCAGCAAATGGCGGCGCTGCCGTCTGTGCTGCCAAAGACTGTGCGCTTGCTGCCACCTTGATTGAGCAGAATTGGTGATGTTTTCCCAAAAGTGGCGCAGGTTTTTTGTTTGGTGTGGGGGCGCCGCAGACACAGATCCCGCTTGATTTGCTGGGTTTTGCATCATCAAATGTTCTCTCCGAATCAAATTCATCAAACGGTATTGGTCATTCGGCAGAATTAATATCAGGCAAGTCGTGAGACCACTTTCAGAAAATAATGCAACTGTAGGCCGGTGCTCCCGACCCTGGTAGTCATCAGTCATTCCGAATCTAAAATCTCAAATCTAAAATTTAAAATGGTATGACTTGCATTCCTGACTCCAAACAATTCTTATTCCGATCGCACGATCGCCTTCTATTTTGGCATCAATTTTATATTTTGACCTTCGGTTTACCTACTTGAGGTTAGTGCTTTACGATATCTTTAATATCTATCTCGTTTGTATAACAAAATAATTGTAAATAACACAGAGAAAATACGGAGTTTTTTAATTTAGCAATGTATTATAATGTATGGGCAAAACCCTATTGACAATTTTACCAATTTGCGCTGTGGTTTCAAGGGGAAATTTTTTCGTCTAAAGCTTTCTTAGCCAAGCGGGTTGCATAAACGGTGAGGGCGATCGTTGCTAGCAAGCCAATGCCGTAGAGAGCCCACTCAGCAGCAGTGCGCGATCGCCCTTGCGATCCGAGTGCAGCCAAACTCCCGGCCAAGGAACCGATATAAACATACATGACAGTTCCCGGAATCATGCCGATCCAAGATGCCAAAAAATAGTCTTTTAAAGATACCTGCGTGACTCCAAAAGCATAGTTAAGCAAATTAAACGGAAAAATGGGAGAAAGCCGCGTCAGCAGCACAATTTTCCATCCTTCAGAAGCAACTGCGGAGTCGATCGCCTTAAATTTTTGATTGCCCTCTATCTGTTTGGAAACCCAGTCGCGAGTTAAATACCGCCCTACCAAAAAAGCGCAAGTTGCACCTAAAACCGAGCCGATGGAAACACAAACCGAACCGCCAACGACTCCAAACAAAACCCCAGAACCGAGAGTCAGCAAAGAACCGGGGATAAATAGAACCGTTGCTACAATGTAAATTAGAATAAAAGCTGCCGGGCCCCAAGGGCCGAGACTCGCGATCGACTCCAGGGCATTTTTCAGAATTCCTTGGAAGTTAAAAAACTTGGTCGCAGCAATTAAAGCCACAGCTAAACCAATCCCTAAAATCAGCTTCCACCTGTTTGATGGCGGCGGATTTTCATCGGGCGATCGCGAATCATTCATTACCTAAACTCTCCACTCTCAATAATATGGGCATGGGGCATGGGGCCCAAAAGCATGGGGAATCGGGAATCGGGAATCGGGAATCGGGAATCGGGCCCAAGAGCATAGTTTCTTCCTTCTTCCTTCTTCCTTCTTCCTTCTTCCTTCTTCCTTCTTCCTTCTTCCTTCTTCCTTCTCAAATCAAAGTACCGCCGCAGCTAGAACCGCAACCCGCCGTACAGCCATAACAATAAGCAGCAGTTTGCACCTCTTGAATCACATCTAAACTGCCAGATTCGAGCAATTTAGCAACAGTTATCTTTTCCCCGCTGCCAGTTTTCGCGGGCAAATTTTCCATTTGGTTAAAATCGCAGTCGTAGACATTGCCCAAATAGTCGATCGACAATTCGTTACGGCACATTAAATGTTCCAAAGTACCGGGGTTAAAATTCTCCTCCAAAAACCCGAGATAAGGCTTGTGCAGTTTCTTATGTTCCAAATGAAACTTAGTCCGTCCCACGGGCAAATTAGTAATCGCGAACAATTGATTAAAACAAATCCCAAACTGTTCGGCTAAATAAATCTTGTAATCTTGCTCTAACTTGCCTTGTTCCGGTGTTAGCGAAAACTTGTCTGTAGCCGGCACTTGTGGATTGTACACCAAATCTACAATTAAATTTGGGTTTTTTCCGTATCCCAACTGATTTAGCTTTTGCAGCGCCCGAATCGAACTGTCAAAAACACCGTTGCCGCGCATTTTGTCCACATTGTCAGCTTGGTAGCAGGGAAGCGACGCCACAATTCTGAGTTGGTGCTGCGCGCAATATTCGGGAATATCTTCAAAACCTTTTTCAAAGTAAATCGTCAAATTAGAACGAATAATTACCTCTTTACCTGCCGCCCTGGCAGCTTCCGCTAGCGGTTTAAAACCGTAAAGCATTTCGGGAGCACCGCCGGTGAGGTCAACTGTTTTAATTTGAGGAAAGCGGCGAATTATTTCAATTAATTGGTCGCAAATTTCCGGGGAAAGTTCTTCTGTTCGTTTCGGGCTAGCTTCTACGTGGCAGTGAGTGCAAGCGAGGTTGCAGCGTTTGCCGAGATTAATTTGTAAAACTGTAATCTGCTTTTTAGTTAAAGCTGAGTTAATTTTGTTTTTGAAAGGCGTGACTGCTGTCTGAATCATGTGCTAACCTTTTGGTCTGTTCTCGCAACGAATGTAGAGGCGTTCCAGCGGAACACCTCTCATAATTTAGCACTAATTCTTTGGATGCGACAGCGACTAATTTGAATGATTGGCAACAAAGTTAATTGAAACTCACATCTTGCACCATTCTTAAGAACAGGCTTTCCGGCCTGTTCCACAAAAGTTAATTTTCTTGTGGGGTGGGAATCCTGCCCGCCCGTCTACTTAATCTTACTTGAGAGAGTCAACTAATGTTTCAACTCGTGCTTTAATTTCATCTCGAACCCGGTGAAAAGTTTCGATGGGTTGTCCGTCGGGGTCGTCGAGTTGCCAATCTTCAAACACTTCTCGCAATACCCACGCTTCGGGTAAATTCACGCCGCAGCCGCAGAGAGAAATTACGGCGTCGTAGTCTTCTGCATTGAATTCGTTTAATGGGTTGGATGTTTGATCCGTGATGTCAATGCCGATTTCTGACATGACTTGAATTGCTGTCGGATGAACTCTGCTTGATTCTAACCCGGAACTGGTGACTCCAATCTTGCCGGCTCCGATGGTTTTAGCGAATCCTTCTGCCATTTGCGATCTGCAGGAGTTTCTTTTGCAAACAAACATTACTTTTTTCATGGTTTTTGTTAGTTGTTGGTTATCGGTTGCTGTCGGGGTTCCGGCGGTTTCTAAGCGCCCGGTAATTCAAGGGCGCGATTTGCTAGGGCGATCGCCTCTTTAGCTGCTTGTTCCTTGCGTTCGCTGTAGCGATCGGTCAAATAGTCCGTTTGCTCCCGCAACAGCAAGGTAAACTTGTACAGTTCCTCCATTACGTCGATCGCGCGATCGCGATAAGGCGAATCCTTCATCGTCCCATCTTCATTAAATTCCTGATAAGCCTTCGCAACCGAAGACTGATTCGGAATCGTAAACATCCGCATCCACCGGCCCAAAATTCTCAAAGTATTGACCGCATTAAAAGATTGCGAACCGCCGCTAACTTGCATCACCGCCAAAGTTCTGCCTTGAGTCGGTCTGACAGCCCCAATGCTTAAAGGAATCCAGTCAATTTGATTTTTCATAATGCCGGTAATATTGCCGTGCATTTCTGGACTAGACCACACTTGACCCTCCGACCACAGGCTCAATTCCCGCAATTCCTGAACCTTCGGATGCGTATCGGGAACGCTGCCGTAAATCGGCAATTCCAGAGGATTAAAAAATCGAACTTCGGCACCGAAATCCTCAATAATTCTCGCCGCTTCTTCCGCCAACAAGCGGCTGTAAGAACGCTCTCTCAAAGAGCCGTATAGAAACAAAATTCTCGGTTTGTGCGTAAAATTGGCCATGATACTTTCAATTAAAATCCCGAAATCCGTTAGACAATTCCCGATAAACTGCGACTGCTAATTGTGCTCCCCAAATAGGAGCAACCCAGTAAACCCAATGGTGCTCCCAAATGCCGCCAATTAAAGCCGGCCCGAGAGAGCGTGCCGGATTCATGCTAGCTCCGGTAATCGGCCCCATAAATGCAGCTTCTAACCCTACAGTTAACCCAATTGCTATCCCGGCAAAGCCGATGTGAGCGCGTCTATCTAGTCCCGAACCGAGGATAACAAACATTAAGATAAAGGTCAAAACAGTTTCTAAAATTAGAGACTGCAACCAGTTACCGTTGAGAGGGATAGTTGCACCGAGATTTGCTACTTTTCCTAGGGTAATTAGCAGCAGTTGAGAAGCTGCGATCGCACCCGCACACTGCGCTAAAACGTAAGGCAAAACTTTGTATTTTGGGAAAAAACCGCTCGCCCAAAACCCTAAAGTTACGGCCGGATTAAAGTGTGCACCGCTGATGTGTCCTAGGGCGTAAATCATCGCAGTTACTACTGCACCAAATACAAAACTGATGCCTAAATGAGTTACGGAACCAGTGCTAGTTTTGTTAACCATCACCGCGCCGGTGCCTGCAAAAACCAAAATAAATGTACCTAGAAATTCGGCGATCGCCTCTCGCCTGCAATCTGGCCGAGTACAAGCTAACCTATGAGCTGTTGCATCCATCGATCTCAACTAATTTTTTCCCTTCCATCATATCAATAAAAATTGATATGTCAATCATCAAACAAGCCATATCAGTATTTGAGTGATTAAGAAATGTTGATGGGTTAACCCGCGTCGGAACAGGGGCGCGCCGGCAGGATCTGGCTGAAGCGGCGGTATTCGGCGAGGTATAGTTCCAGGGCGACAAACTGAGCTAAATTGAGGCTGTAGTAGATCCAGCGGCCTTCTTGGCGGCTGCGAACTAAACCGGCTTCTTTTAGGGTTTTGAGGTGGAAAGAGAGTTTAGGCTGAGGGACAGAAAGTCGATCGCACAATTCGCAAACGCACAACTCCTGTTCTCGCAGCAACTCCAAAATCTGAATCCGCAGGGGGTCAGAAAGAGCGTGAAAGCCAGCAGCAATCAATTTATCTGCAACAGGTGGCGCGCTCGTAGAATTTTTAACCATAAATTACCCTTAAATTTTTATTCAAAAACTCCCGGCGCGATTTCTTGTTTTTACCGTTAGATTTGATCGGGTTATCCTTTGATGACAATCCCAAATCAACTGCGAACTCTTTCTCTTCTAGGACTAACGATTAATTCTTTTACCGATGCAACACCCAGTAAGCGCAGCCGCTGATCGCAGCAGCAATTGGCAAGGTCAACATCCATGATAGTAGAATCTGATAGAAAACGCGCACATTAGCTTTTTTTGAAATCAATCCTACACCAAAGATTGAACCTACCGAAACATGGGTAGTAGACACTGGAAGCCCATAGCGACTGGCCGCAATAACTAAAAATCCCGTCACTAAGTTTGCCGACAGCCCTTGACCAGTATTCATTGCTGTCAGCTTTTTGCTCATTGTTTCTGCAACTTTTTTAGCATTCAATAAACCGCCGATCGCCATTCCCAAACCTACTGCTAAACTTCCCCACTGAACTGATATTGATTGACCGACTAACATAAGCGAAACAATTTTCGGAGTATCGTTCAATCCTCGGGCCAAACTGACGATTCCCGCACTCATAAAATGGCAAAGATCTACTAACTTTTGGCTGGGAAGTTGTAAGAAATTTCCCCGGTACCTTTGCGTGCATTTATCTAGAGAATCGACCGCGACATCAGCGGTTGTGATGCACTTGAGTATGTTAGCTGCATCGGGCTGGGGAATGGGAATAATCTGTTGAATTTGACCAGCGCAAATACACCATTCTTTTTGGATTCCTAAATAAACTCGCAGGTAGCGAGACAGCGCATAAATTAAAGCTCCTAATATAATCGCAATCATGGGACTCAGCAACAAAGGCATTAGAAAACTTTTCTGCAATGCTGTAAAATTAACTTGAGTACCAATTGCTACTAAACCTGCACCGACAAGCGCACCTGTAAGACCGTGAGTTGTGGAAATAGGGAATCCAGTTAAGGTAGCAAGAATAACGGTTAAACCCGCAGCGATCGCGACTGCCAAATGAAAATCTGTGCCATTGGCGATCTCGTCTGGAACTAGCCCTTTTCCAGAAAAGCTTTTTACCAGCGTTTCTGCTAAAAAAATAGAAAATACTGAACCTGCAAAAGTTGTAATCGTGGCCCAACCAATTGCTTTTTTATAGTTCGTCGTCTGACTGCCAAACAGTGTCGCCACGCCTTTAAAATTATCATTAGCACCATTGCAGTATGCTAAAAAAAACGTGGCGATAAATAGCCCAATAAGTAACATTCTCTTACTCAGAATAAGTGTGGTTTCTTTAAAACTATTTTTGGCCGGGGCCGCTACAGCACCGAATTTGATTGTATAGACACAGTTGCCTCAAATAAAATAATGAAAATATTAAGATTTCTTGGGAAGGCGAGCGATCGCATCTTAATTTCGCGCCAGCAACATGGACACGATATGGAACGATATTATAATTAAGGCTCGGCGATCGCTTCCGGTACGCTCAATTCACCGATTCACTTAGGATTTTGTACCCTTGCAGGCACATCAGTGAGTCCGGCTTTCTGCATCAGCGAAATCACCCCTATAGATAGAATTCCCCCAATAATTGCCCCGACAACTACCAGGATAATAAAGACTTTTTGCAGAGTTTTTTTAGTTGCCGGGTGGTACTGTCTCGGCAATGCTTCACCTTGTTCGTCAACTTCTTGCTCCAAGGGGTCTAGCGGATTGGAGGGATTTGAGTTAAAGGGATTGGGCGCTTGATTCATGGTTAGTTTGAGTTAAAGGAGATTGACAACTATTTTAACTTGGGATTTAGCCTTGCAGCTTAAATAATACATTCGGGTTTTACTGAATACTCTATAAATTTTATTAAGATTGCTAAAATAGGGATTAACCCGGTTTATTGAATAAACCGGGTTTTTCAACATACTAAAAGTTTTATGTCACGCTTCTGCTTTTGACAGGCGATCGAGAGAAATTGTTGCTGCCTTAGATACTTGAGAATTCCTATCTTTTTCTAAGTATTTCAAAGCCGAAACGCTCTTAACACTCGGCAAATTGCCCAAAGCTTCAGCCAGCCTCTGGCGAATCAGCCAATCTTCCGACTGAGCAAAATTGAGGATGCGATCGATCGCCCCAAGATCTTTAATTTCTCCCAAAGCCGAAATTGCCGCCTGCTGGATCACCACTTGCTCGCTGTCGAGAGCTTTCAGCAGCACGTCGCGAGCCCGGGGATCTTTGAGATTCCCCAGAGAAACAGCAGCACTGAAGCGCACCAGCCATTGAGTATCTTCGTAAAAAGCCCGCACCAAAGCGTCAAAAGCTCTGATATCTTCCAGATAGCCCAAAGCACCCGCAGCGTCAGCGCGAATGCCGTAATCCGGGTCTGTTTCTAGCAATTTGACTAAAATAGGATAGCACTCTGCTGTCGGTTTGACCCCGAGAGCAAACACAGCCATCGATCGCACTTGCAAGCTTTCGTCGTTCAACACCTTTTTAATCAAAGGCACCGCCTCTGCAGCAGGCACGTTCCGCAAGTTGGCCAAAGCCACCATTCGATCGGCTGAATTTTCGCTTTCTAACTTGGCTGCAATTTGTTCTAAGCTTAAAGTTGTCATTATGGATAAATCTTGTAGTAAAACTTTACATTCGGGTTATTTTGATTATAGGAGAGTCTCAGGGGAAAAGCAGGCAGTAAAAACCGCCCAAGGATTTGAGATCGGTGAGATTGCGAATTAGTGGCACCATTAATCTAAAGCTCAGATTGCGTGGAAATAATCAATGAGAAAGTTTATTATTTAAATCCCAAGCACAGGCGAGGTGTTTCTGCCGTTCCCTAAGGCTTTGCCCGATAGTTAGCCGCCCTCTGACAACCTGCAATCAACTATGCCGTTTTACCACCCGCCCTTTTACTCTTCAGCCTTAGAACAAGCGATCGACCGCTACCCCCTCACTGCCGGGCCAGAAACTTCCTTAGCTGCGGCGATCGCCCTGATGAGTCAGTTGCAAAACAGTTGTCCCCTAGTCAAAACACCTGTACCCTCAGACCGGGGGGGGACGACCGAAACCTCCCCGCCGGACAAGGTGCGGGCCCGGTGCGTGCTCGTCGTGCAGAACCAGCAGACTATTACCACAGGGAACTTATCCGATAGCCCCAGGCGCGGACTGTTAATCGGCATATTAACTCCCGCCGACTTAGTGAGGCTGATAGCTTCTGGCACAATAGACAACCAGCACAAAGTAGCCCTGCACAAAATACCAATTTCCGAAGTGATGTCCCCGGTGTCGGTTTCCCTCACAGAATCCGATGACCAAGATGTGTTTACCGCTTTATCATTATTTCGCCAGCACAAGATTCGCTATTTGCCGATCGTCAATCAATTGGGCCACTTGTTAGGAGTGCTGACGCGGGAAAGAATTCGCCAAGTATTGCAGCCTTCAAACATTCTCAAATTGCGGCGGGTAGCAGAATTGATGACTACGCCAATTACAGCACCCCACACCGCCTCGCTGCAGACTATAACCGAACTGATGTCTGAGCATCAAGTCAGTTGCGTAGTCATCACAAAAAATAAAGAATTAACAATGGAGAAGCCCAAAGATGACTATACCTCCATTTTTCACTATTCCTTTCACCAACCCCTGGGAATTGTTACCGAATACGACATCGTGCAGGCACAGTTTCTCGAACTAAATTTCGAGCAAACCCCAGCTCAAAAAGTCATGAGAACTCCCCTGCAATTTCTTCAACCTTCCGATTCCCTGTGGACGGCCCACAAAGAAATGGAGCAGCAACAAGTGGAGCGGTTGGTCGTGTGCGGGGGGCGCGGAGAACTGTTGGGAATTATTACTCAGACCAGCTTGCTCAGAGTCCTCGACCCCACCGAAATGTACCGAGTTGTCAAACAGTTGCAGCAGTCGGTTTATCAACTGCAAGCGGAAAAAGTTGAACTGCTGCAAAGCCGCAACGCCAAACTAGAACAGCAGGTGCGGGAACGGACTGCAAAACTCCACGAACAATTGCAGCGCGATCGGCTGTTAACTCACATTTCCTTGCGGATTCACCAATCCTTAAACCTCGAAGAAATTCTCAACGCCAGCGTCGATGAAGTCCGCCAGGTTTTGCAAGCTGACCGAGTAGCAATCCTGCATTTAGAGTCCAGCAATTACGGCATTGTAGTGGCAGAATCCGTTGCCGAAAATTGGCCTTCAATATTGGGAGAAATCATGCCAGATAATATTTGGCAAGAATCTGCTTCCGTGATCGAACAGGAAATTTATGCGGTTCCGGACCTCGACCAAGCCTGTTTGAGCGCCGAAAAATATGCCCGGTTCCAGCAAGCGCAAATCAAAGCTTATTTGATTGTACCAATTTTGCAAGACGGCAATTTGTGGGGGATGATGTGTGTCCATCAGTGTTCCCAATCCCGTCAGTGGCAACCTTCGGAAGTGGATTTGCTGCTGCAACTGGCAACTCAAATCGCGATCGCCATTCAGCAAGCCCAACTCTATCAGCAAGTCCAAAATCTCAACACCGACCTCGAACGCCAAGTCCAAGAACGCACCGCCGAATTGCAGCAAAAAGTTCACGAACTCCAGCATTTAAATGTCCTCAAAGATGAATTCCTCAGCACCGTTTCTCACGAACTGCGGACGCCTTTAGCTAATATAAAAATGGCTATTCATATGTTGAGAATTTCTCCCACACTAGATCGACGCCAGATTTATCTAGAAATTTTAGAAACAGAATGTACTAGAGAAACAGATTTGATTAATGCTTTGCTAGATTTGCAGCGGCTCGAAGCCGCAACTTGTCCGATCGACCTCGAACCAGTAAACTTAGAAGTCTGGCTGCCTACTATTATCGACCCGTTTTACACCCGGGCCCACGACCGCCACCAGGATTTGCGAGTAGAGTGCGATCGCCACCTCCCCACGATCAGTTCCAACCGCGCTAGTTTGGGACGAATTTTAGCCGAGCTCCTCAACAATGCCTGCAAATATACTGCTAATGACGGCGAAATTTTTCTGAAAGTCGAATGCAAAAACGGAGACGGCGAACAAGGAGAACAAAGGACAAATTCGCGACAAGCAAGTGCTGTGGCTTCAAAAATCCAATTTACACTCAGCAATCAATCGTCCATTTCTATAGAGGAATTGCCTCGAATTTTTGAGAAATTTTATCGAGTTCCCAACGCCGATCCTTGGAAACAAGGAGGTACAGGTTTGGGTTTAGCTTTGGTTCAAAAACTTGTCGAACAGTTGCAGGGAAAAATTGAGGTTGAAAGCAGGAATGGCTGGACTAATTTTATCGTCACATTTCCTACCAACCCGGATGGAAATTAGTCGGCCATCAGTCAATTTTAGATTTTATATCTTAGACTTCGGCCGAAGAGGTTCGGCGAGCGCTTAGTCAAGTCGCGCTCAGTCGAACGATTTTAGATTTTCGATTTACTCCGCAGACGAATCTGGGAGCTTGAACAAGAGTCTAAAATTTTGGGAGTTCAATGACTCCTGTCGGGGGCTTGTATTCATTTTTTGGGGGTCAGCTTTTTTGGGTGTCACTCTTTTTTAGGAGCTAGTTTGCGGATACGAGACGGTGCTGGTGTCAGATTCAAATATTCATTTTTATCTTCAACAACTGATGATCTAGATGCTGGATACTTCTTGCGTTTAGGGGCATGATTCGCAACTGTACCCAAGCATGGTATGCCAAAATTTTCTAATTGACTGAAAACTTTTTTGACTAAAGAAAAGGGAACCTGCTTAATTGCTACAACCATCAGTATGCCATCGGTGCGCGCCGCTAAAAAATTCGTATCTTTACTGTCCGCCAGCGGCGGCGTATCGTAGATAACTAAGTCAAATTTTGCCTGAAGTTCTTCCATTAAATACTGCATCTGAGATGATGCCAGCCGTCGAGCAGTACCAGGCTCCGGGAGACCGGCAGTTAATACAAAAAGATTATCTGCTAGATGCGATCGTTGGATAATTTCATGGGGTTCGTTTTTATTATCGAGCAAGTTGCTCAATCCCTTGACATTAGGCAGTTCCAACAGCAAGTGCAGGCTGGGGGAATGCAAATTCGCGTCTACTAACAGCACTCGCTGACCCGCCAGCGCTGCCACGTGAGCTAAGTTTAAAGCAACGGTAGATTTGCCTTCGCCAACTGTAGCCGAACCAACTGCCAAAGAGCTAATCGTTCGATTTGAAGAAAGAAAGCGAATATTAGTATAAAGAGAGTCAAAAGCTTCTATAAATTCCGCAGCATTTTTCTTATTACCCTCTTTTCCTTCAAGATAAGCATAGGCATTAGCAATAGAAGGCGCCAATTTTCTAGCATTTTTGTCAAGAGGAATTGCTCCCAATAAAGGTGCTTCAACCGCATCTTTAACGTCATCAGCACAGTAAAAAATATTGCGGAACTTTTCAATGAGGATAGCAGCTCCCAGACCCAACACGAGCGCTCCAACAACTGCCATCATTAATTTGTTTTTAGCTTTCGAGGCAACTGGAATCAGGTGGCCCTTCTCATCTCGCGGTATGCCTGGTTCAGAAATTATTTCCCAAGGTACTTGGCTTTGAGCTGCTTGGACGCGCAGAGTTTCCCGCTGACTTAAAAGTTGATCGCGGGTGCGGGCAGCTACTTCTAATTGCTGTTGCAGTTCGTTGTAGCGGCGGGCTATGGTGGGGAATTCGGTTGCTTGTCGGTTTAGATTTTTTTTAGTTTGGGTGATTGCTTGAAGGCGAGCTTCTAAGACTTCAACTTGGTTAGCAGTATCAACCAATTGTTTAATCAAGCCTATGCGAATAGAATTTTGAAAATTCTGAACTTTAGAATTAGCTTGGGTGCCTACTAAATTTTGCCCCAAAATTCGATCAGTTTGCTGGTTGAGCAAAGCTACTAAATTTGCCCGCTTGCGCTCTAAAGCTTCCACTATAGGGTTAGCAGATTTAAAACGAGCTGTTTCTACAGCAATCTGACCTTCTACTTCCTTAACCTTGGTCAGCAACTCTTTATATTGAGGTTCTTCGCTTAAAGCTGAAGCGGCAATAGCTTCATTTGGTGTAAAATCTAATTGTTTTTGCAAGTTAGCGTACAGTGTTTTCTGTTCTTGCAGTAGCCTTTGAGTTTCTAACTCTAAAGTTTCTACGGTACGAACTTGCTCCATTAATTGCGCGCCTTGTTCTTGAGGATCGGTAATCTTTTGCTGCTCCTGTATCACCTGTAACTCCGATTTCAGGGCGTTTACGCGCTTAGTGAGTCCCGGAAGCTGGTCTTCAATAAATTTAACACCTTCACCAATCCGAGTCTTGCGTTCATCAAGACTGTACTTTAAATATTTCTTTTTAGTTTCTTGTAAAACGAACTCAACTAATTTAGGGTCATCCCCCATGAAGCGAACTTGCAAAATTTTAGTCATCGTCATCATATCTTCTCCCATCCGCAAAACGACTAATTCTTTTTCAAGAATTTTTTCGGTAACTTTTGGATATCGTTTTTGGACTTGTTTGGCAATAGCAGAAAGCATCTGAGGACTCTTGAGAATTTCAAGTTGAGTTGCGTAGTCCAAACTAAAAAAATCTCGATTAGGTACTCCTCCCCCCTCGCTGCGATTGGCTAGGGCAGAGGGGTCAGCAATTCTTGCCTCCGTTGTCACGGGTTCCACTAGCATCCGAAAATCGCCTTGATATGTTTTCTTGCCTCCCTTGATCTGATAAACAGCTCCAGCGCCCACTAGACCGATAATCCCAATAATGATGAGGGCTTGTCGCTGAAAAGTCCTCAAGAACGGCTTTAGATTCAATCCTTTCTGAGGCTGCGCGCTTAACTCTTCTCCCTCGTCAACGGAAAATTGCTGCACCTGTCTGCTCTGGCTGCTAATGGGTACGATATGAGCGTCCTGTTCTCTTTCCATGTTGACCTCTTTCATATTTTGGGGGTAAAATCAGCTTTGTTCTGCGAGCCTTCTAGTTGATACTTTGAGCATTGGCTTAAGGATATCACACGAGATTCTTGGTTGGTCGAGCCCAATTCCTTCTAATAGTTCTCACTCTTTTCACATAGTATACAAAAATAACTAAATCCCTATGGTGTGCCGGCAGCAAAAGTTATTTTACAACTTCTGGAGAGTTGTATCGGACTGCATTTGGGTCTGCGGCGTTGTGCTTGTATGTAGGGTTTCCGGGCGACGAAGCAAACTTTTTCCGGTGTCGCTCAGCTTCGCGGTAGGGGCGCAATAACTTTACCAAACTTTTACAATTGACTGTAACACCTCAGCCGTCGCTTGCGCTGGTATTGCTTTGTAATCTATGACCTTTTTCGCTTCGCAGTCAACGGCAGAAGCATATGTTAACTTACTCATTAACTGACAGGCTAAAACGTTTGGCATTTTCCATGTAGATATAATTAGTAACATTCAGCAAATTTTTGGAACGGCAACTAATCGAATTAATTTCCGATAAAAATCCGTCTTTTCTTTTAATTATAAACTTTTTGAGTAGCTGGATGACTGTTGAAGTTTAGACAGTTACTCACTGCTCCAGTATATCACACACTACTCTCAATAGTGCGCGACAGACATAAAATTTAATAATTTGTTTTTTCAAGCTCGATCGACATCTCGAAAAACTCAAGCCTTCTGGGTCTTTCCACCGGGGCGGAGGGCGCTACAGGATTTATATTTTTCCGTAAAAAAACTAGGTTTCTGGGTTCCGGGACTCTTACTAAAACTATCGCTTTTATTCGCCTTCCAAGCAAGCTATAGCAATCCTGTCGGTAAACGCGCAACGGGCTTTTTTTTGAATTAACGGATGCAATAAGAAGATGACACATTGTCAAACAAAAAAAAGAGTTCGCACAGGATGGGAGGATTGCTATTGCTCTGGCTCGTATTAGCTCTTGGTAGTTGTTGTTTTTTGATTTTCCTAATTACCAACTACTCCTTATTAGCGCTTACTGATTTTGTGCTTTTCTTTCTCGAAGTTTCAACAATATTTCTGCATGAACTTCGCGGGTTATGGGATAAAAATATGTAAGAATCATGCCAGCAATTAAAGCAATTGTGGGCAGCGGCCCGATCGCAACTCGAATCGCAAACAGTGCCGAATCTGGCTGTACGGGTGCCGGCTGTCCGGGAACTGTAGATAGAAATCCAGCTCTTTCTAATGCTTGACCTACCAACCACAAACCCCCTGCCAGTCCGATTTTTTGCAGCAGTACCATAAACGAATAGAAAACGCCTTCGCGTCTTTCTCCTGTTTGCAGTTCGTCGAGTTCGATCACATCCGGTATCATCGACCAAGGTATTAGATAAGCGGTGGAAACTCCGACACCTGCCATGACTGCTAATAGGTACATCTGCAATACTTGTCCTGGTTGGAGGAAAAACAGTCCAGCTTGGGCAATAATCCACAAACTCATGCCCATAAAATATACGGCTTTTTTGCCGTATCTCTCGCTGACTTTACTCCAAACAAATAGCATGATTAATGCAGTGCCTTGAACTGCGATCGCCACCAAGCTAAAAACGTACTGGGGCTGTTGCATCCAGTTAACAACAAAGTAGGGAATAATAGTAGCAGTCAACTGCACTCCCAGCCAAGAAAAAAGATAAATTCCAATTACGTACAAAAAAGGGCGATTGCTAAATGCAATCTGCAACTGTTCTTTCAGTGGCAAAGATGTAGAATTATCTAGTTCGGCGTTTTCTAATAGTTGGGCTGCGACGTGCTTGCGAGTTCCCAAAACGCACCAGTACAAAGGCAAGACAGAGATAACTGCACAGATTGCACCTAATACTAAATATTGTTGATTCGGGTTGTTTTGAAATACAGCAAAGATAATTAGAGCTAAGATTAATGAAAAGATGCTGCCGCCAATGGAGAAAGCAAATCGAAAACTATTAAGGCTAGTGCGTTCGTTGTAGTCTTGAGTAAGTTCTGGAGTCAGGGCAGTGTAGGGAAGATTGACAGCCGTGTACGCGGTGTTGAACAAAATGCTGATCGCAACATAGTACCAAAATAACACTGTGTGATCCGTGCTAGGTACAATCCACTGCAATAAGAAGAATATGCCGAAGGGAATGCCACCATATATTATCCAAGGATATCGGCGGCCCCAAGGGTGAGAAGTACGATCGCTCAAAACCCCCACAATCGGGTCATTTATGGCATCCCAAACCTTGCCAACTACCAAAATATTGCTGGCTAAGCCGGCAGGTAAACCAGCGACATTGGTAAAGAAAACTAGCAGGTAAAATGCTAAAACATTAGCGGTAATTGCCGGGCCGAGGTCGCCGGCACCGTAAGCTAATTTTGTCGAGAGGCTGAGTTTTTGTGTTGCGGGATTGTTGGCTGCTGGTTGAGGCGGGGAAGTGTTGCTCATAAACTTGGATTTCGGGGTTATTTTGGAGATGGGGGCTTTGTAGTAGGAGTATAACTCGCGCTAGACCCGAATACTCAATTTTTTGTAGCGATCGGGACGACCCTGAAGATTTGGTAATTTATAATTGGGTAATTGGTAATTGATAGGTTGGTGGGGGCAGGTTTACGAGATTATTGGTCTTAGGCAATTATTCTTGGTAAAACCTGCTCCTACTTAAGGAAAAAGTTGCGAAATCTGAACTTCTATTTCTGGAAATGCCAGCATTGACAAAACATCATCTTCATTAAATACAGTTTCTTGTCGGTAGTTTGCCTCGCCCGGTTCGCGAAAAACATAAACTTGCCGCGTGTTAACATCAAGTATCCAATAATCAGTAATTCCCGCCTTAGCATAAGCCGGTGCTTTCCGCTTGCGGTCTGTTTCTAAAGTCGTGTCAGCTATTTCTATTAATAAAAAAATATTGTCTGGTGCGGGATGAAAATCTTGGTACAGCCGAGGGTCGATTTGCACTACAGCAATATCCGGTTCTGGTTCTGAATTATAACTTAGAGCGATCGGGTCTTGGATGCGAATTAAAGCAAGTCCTGCCAGCAGATTTCTGAGATAGTCGGCTGCACAGAGATTAGTTGCTGCGTGGGGAGGATTTTTTGCACTCATTGAAATAATTTGCCCGTCAATTAATTCGACTCGTTCATCGGGATTGAGAATGCCTGTTTCGGTCATGCGGCGATATTCCTCTACAGTCCACAAGCGTAAATCTGTTACAGTCATGGCACAATTTCCTTGGGCGATATTATCTATTATCGATTCACATTCTAGTTTTTCTTAAATTACTCGGTCAACAATCTCGATTTAGCTGTAATTGCTCCCACACACCACAAAATGGCATTGACAATTTCCGATCGCTGAATATCTTCTGCGTCTAAAAAACTTGCAAACTCTTCCTCAATATTCAAATGGTCTGCAAAATCATAAAGTATGCGCTTGTATTCCGTTGGCATCGGTATTAAAGTAGCTTTCACTAAATCGAAAAGCGCGTTCAAACAGTTGAGTATAGTAGCTGACTCGTCACAATCTTCGGCATCGAGCAAGTACAGCGTTTCTGCAATGTCGCAAATAGCGTCTATTTGTGTGGGTGGCTTTCCCACTTCGCTGACATCGATATTGCACAATTGGAGAGCGTTAATCGCTAGTTCTGGACGGGTAAAAAATACAAGTTGACCGCCGGCTACTAAGGGTGGCTCTTGTTCTCCATAGACAATTAGAGTATATAGATTTGGTATTTCGGTGCCGGGGTCGATCCGGAAACCGAACAGCCACAACAATTTTTCTGTATTTGGGTTCGCTGTTTGCAGTGTTGTTGGGAAACTTTTTGGTTCTGACATGAATTTTTAATCCCTATAATACGCTCTTAAACTCGGTTTATATACATTTTTTTGGGAGTTGTGATAAATCTACAGATCAACCGGGTTTATAAGGCAAGAGTGCGTAACCTTTTTCCTATAAATTTTGCTGAATTATGTCGCAGCATTCGGCAACAGTTGCTCTTTCTTCCATTGCGACCACTAGGGCTTCGTAAGCTGATTTATGGCTTTCTATCAGGTTTTTGGCTCGCAGCAAACCCCAGTTTTGTTTGAGTTGAATCTCGGAACTTGGACGGCGCATTTGTGTTAATATTGCACTAATTTTGGTGCGGTCTTCTGCTCCTCCTTGTGCACTGCCGTAAACAAATTTTTCGGCGACTATTCCGGCCATCCACACGGTGCAGTATTGGTCTAAAAGTTGGGCGGAAAGAGTGCCACTTTGGAGTTGAGATGCTAATTGTTCGTCTTCAAATCGGACGCCGCCTTGGGCTGTTTGACCTTGTTTAAATGCTTCCCAAGCGCTGAGGGCGTAGCTGGTTACGGGAATTCCCAAGAGGTGGGCAACTAGGAAGTGTCCGGCTTCGTGGTGAAGGATACGATCGCGCTTTTGTTTGGAAGTTCCCCCCAGCCAATCTAATAAAATAGTACCGCCTTGACCTTGCCACTGGAAACTGTCAAGGGTGGCTAGCCCCAACAGGCAAAAAGTGGCGATCGCAGGTACGGCTTCTGGCAAGTTGAATAGGGGCCCCAACAATATTGAAACGGTGATGGCAAAGATAGAAATAGCGATAATATTCAAAGAAGTGTCTTTCATAATGGGGAATTGGTAACTGGGAATTGGTAATAGGGAATTGGTAATGGGAATTGGTTTTAGAGGTAAACTCAGGTACAATCGCGCGATCGGTTTGGCAGCGTCGGGTCGATCGCAGCACCCGGGACTTCCGACAAAAACACCACCTTCCAGTTTGACTGAAAATTGTCCCTCCGAAGCCACTGATATTAAAAAGATATTAAAATAAATCAAAGTCCAGTAAAAGTGTTAGTGGAATCCTTCATGTCAGTTTTGGCAGCGATCGCAGTTTTAGGTATCTTGATTGTCGTTCACGAACTCGGCCACTTCCTGGCGGCGAGACTTCAACACATCCACGTCAACCGCTTCTCTATCGGTTTCGGGCCCATCCTCTGGAAGTACCAAGGCCCGGAAACTGAGTATGCCCTCCGCGCCTTTCCCCTGGGAGGTTTCGTGGGTTTCCCGGACGACGATCCCGAGAGTACAATTCCCCCAAATGACCCGAATTTGCTCAAAAATCGCCCCGTGCTCGATCGGGCGATCGTCATTAGTGCAGGGGTAATTGCCAACTTAATTTTTGCTTATTTCCTGCTGGTGGTGCAATTGACCACTGTCGGCGCTGCACAAATGAACTACCTACCGGGAGTTAAAGTCCCGGAAGTCGCCGCAGAAGTCAGCTCGGCGGCGAAACAAGCGGGAATTCGATCGGGCGACGTTGTTCTGTCTGTTGACGGCAAGGAATTGGGGGCTTCGGCTGAAGCAAGCAAATTATTGGTCGCAGCAATCGAACATAATCCCAACCAACCCCTAGCGTTGGAAATTCAGCGCCAAGAACAAAAATTTGTGGTGAGAGTCACTCCTGAACTGTCGCCCGAGGGTAAAGGTCGCATTGGCGTCAAGCTAATTAATAACGGCACTGTCGTGCGGGAGAGGGTCCCAATTGTAGAGGCGTTTAGCAAGGCCGCTACAGAATTTGAGCGGATTGTGGTGCTGACGGTTCAAGGTTTTGGGCAGTTATTTAGCAATTTCAGCCAAACTGCCGACAAGTTGTCCGGGCCTGTGGCGATTGTGGCGATTGGTGCAGGGATTGCCCAATCGGATGCTGCGAGTTTGTTTCAGTATGCTGTGCTAATTAGCATCAATTTGGCTGTGATTAATATCTTGCCTTTACCTGCTTTAGATGGCGGCCAGCTAGCTTTTCTGTTAATAGAAGGACTGCGGGGTACTCCTCTGCCGAACCGCATTCAGGAAAATGTTATGCAGACGGGTTTGGTGTTGTTGCTGGGTTTGGGAATTTTCTTGATTATTCGCGATACAGCTAATTTGGCTGGGATAGATTTTCGATTTTTAATGCAATAGTAAATGAAGACAGAGGGAAGAAGGAAGAAGGAAGAAGGAAGAATTATGTCTACTTTTCGGTTTTCCTATTTTCCTATTTTTTCCTCTACTTTTTTTTCCTACGCAAGCGAGGCAGAGCCTCTGGTTATGGGTTCCCCGGTCGTGCCTGGGAACCAGTTAAAAACAAATAACAAATGACTAATGACTACTGATTACTGGCTAATGACTAATGACTACTGACTAATGACTAAAAAGTTAAGTTTAAAACAACGATCGCTCGAAATTCTGATTCGCCTCAAACGCCTCTATCCAGAAGCTCCTTGCACTCTCAACTACGAAACTCCCGTGCAGTTGCTGGTGGCGACGATTCTCTCGGCTCAGTGTACGGACGATCGAGTAAATCTGGTAACGCCCGCTTTGTTTGAGCGTTTTCCCGATGCGGTTGCTTTGGCAAATGCTGATTTAGAAGAATTGGAAAGTCTGGTGCGATCGACTGGTTTCTACCGCAATAAGTCTAAAAATATTAAAGGTGCTTGTCAGGCGATCGTCAATAAATTTAATAATCAAGTGCCGCAGCGGATGGAACTGCTGCTAGAATTGCCCGGAGTTGCCCGCAAAACGGCTAATGTCGTTCTCGCCCACGCTTTTGGTATTAATATGGGCGTGACCGTAGACACTCACGTCAAACGTTTGACTCAGCGGTTGGGGTTGACCGAACATACCGATCCTACAAGGATCGAGCGGGATTTGATGATATTGTTGCCGCAGCCGGATTGGGAAAATTGGTCGATTCGGTTGGTTTATCACGGCAGGGCGGTTTGTAATGCGAGAAATCCGGCTTGCAATATTTGCGAACTTGCAGATTTGTGCCCTTCTGCTAATATTACGCACGGGTGCGTCAGTGCCGAGGCTAGCAACTAGCATTAAAATATAGAATCTGACGCACCTTACAATTGCTGAAATGAAGAGTTTATAAATGAACTCGATAGGTCGATCGTTTTTTGAGTTTGCTATAATTATTGTCAACAGCTTAATGCTAAGGAAGCAAGTATATGAGTATTGCGATTTCCCTCAGTCCAGAAATAGAGGCACTACTTCGTGAAAAAGCAGATCGGGAAGGACAAGATATTAGCCTTGTTGCTGCCCAATTGCTAACTCGGATATTAGAATGGGAAGCCCGAGACTCTGAAGAAGCTATTGAGGGTATTCAGGAGGGGTTAAATGATTTTGAGTTAGGACGGTTCCGTTCTTTTGATGAATTTGCTAAATCACAGCGCACCAAGTACAGTTTTCCAACAAACTGATGAGATATCTAATTGAAATTTCTAGCGTTGCAGAAGCACAAGCGGATAGTGCATTCCTGCTCTTATCTCAGATGACATTACCAGAGAAAGCAAGGGAGTGGTATGAGGGATTGTTGAAGGCAATCGAGTCTTTATCAGCGATGCCAAAACGCTGTCCTCTCGCGAGGGAAAATCAATACTTCAGTAAAGAAATTAGGCAGTTACTTTACGGTAAAGGGCGCAACTCATACCGCATTCTTTTCACTATTGCCGAAACTGAAGATGTGCCCGCAGTTCGCATCCTCCACATTCGACACGCTGCACAACAAACTCTTGGCGAGAACCAGGAGTAGTTCCGAGGGTGGGTCAGCTCGAATTAGAGCAACTGTCGATCGCACAATATTAACTGAGGCACCCTGAAAATGAGATAAGTTGTTGTGTGTAAATAAAAATATTTAAAACTAAAGTTATCCAAAAAGACAAAAATATAGTAAAATAGTAGATTGTGATTAATCTAAGGATATCAACAGATTATGGCTAAGAAGAGCATGGTCGAGCGCGAGAAAAAGCGCCAAAGACTCGTAGACAAGTACGCCGACAAGCGGGAAGACCTGAAAGACCAGTTTGACCAAGCTAACAATCAGATGGACAAAATGGCGATTCACCGCCAACTGCAACAGCTACCCCGCAGCAGTTCGCGGACTCGCTTGCGGAACCGCTGCTGGGCAACTGGACGGCCCAGAGGTTACTATCGTGACTTCGGACTGTCTCGCAACATGATGCGAGAAATGGCTCACGAAGGTCTTTTGCCCGGTGTTGTGAAGTCTAGCTGGTAGCACGAGAAAGAAGGAAGAAGGAAGAAGGAAGAAGGAAGAAGGAAGAAAAAAACTCACAATTAATCGGCAGGATTATGTTTGGGGTTGATTTTTGTTTCAGACTTATGAGTTAAATTTTCCTCCTTCTTGCTTCACTGGCCGCAGCATTTATCGATGCCGAGACTTTCGAGTAACAAGTCGCTGACGGCGTTGGCGATCGCAAATTCGCCGTAGAAGCTTTTAGAAAAATCATAGGCCTGCATTTCGGTGACGATCGCAATTACGAGGCTGCCCAAGTCGTTTTCGCCTTCCATACGCTGGCGGACATAGATTTGGGCAGCTCTTTTAGCTATTTGCTGGTTGGCTGCTTCTGGGATAA